>JAUVBI010000126.1 GCA_030591305.1 Pseudomonadota bacterium | reverse complement strand
GCATCATCATCTTTCAGGTACTGGTGTTGTTTGCCCTTGGCGATCTTGTACAGGGGCGGCTGGGCAATAAAAATATGCCCCCGCTCTATCAATTCCCGCATCTGGCGGAAAAAGAAGGTCAGTAACAGAGTGCGGATATGGGAGCCGTCCACATCTGCATCGGTCATGATAATAATACTGTGATAGCGCAATTTGTCAGCGTTGAATTCTTCCTTGCCAATACCGCAACCCAGCGCGATAACAATAGTTCCCACTTCGGCGGAGCCGAGCATCTTGTCAAAGCGGGCTTTTTCCACATTGAGAATTTTGCCCTTGAGCGGCAGGATCGCCTGGAATTTGCGGTTTCTGCCCTGTTTAGCTGAACCGCCAGCCGAGTCCCCCTCCACCAGGTAAATTTCAGACAGAGCGGGGTCCTTTTCCTGGCAGTCCGCCAGCTTGCCTGGCAGGCCAGCAATATCCAGGGCACCCTTGCGCCGGGTCATATCCCGCGCCTTGCGAGCGGCTTCCCGGGCCCGGGCCGCGTCCAGCATTTTACCTACCACAGCTCTGGCCTCGGCCGGGTTTTCCAGCAGGTAATCGTTGAACTGGGCACTCATGGTTTGTTCTACCGCTGTTTTCACCTCGGACGACACCAGCTTGTCCTTGGTCTGGGAGGAAAACTTGGGGTCCGGCACTTTCACCGAGATAATCGCGGTCAAACCTTCACGGGCGTCATCCCCTGTGGTATTGACCTTGGCTTTCTTCGCCATCCCTTCTTTTTCGATATAGGTATTAAGGCTGCGGGTGAGGGCGGACCTGAAGCCCGCCAGATGTGTGCCACCATCCCGCTGGGGAATATTATTGGTGTAGCAGTGGATGTTTTCCTGAAAAGAATCATTCCACTGCATGGCAACTTCCACCCCAATACCATCGTCCGTATCAAATTGGAAATAAAAGGGGCGGTTAACCAGTGTCTTATTGAGATTGAGGTAGTCAACGAAGGCTCTCAGGCCACCATCATACTGATAGGCCTCCTCTTTTCCGCTGCGTTCATCCTTCATCACAATGCGCACGCCAGAGTTCAGGAACGCCAGTTCTCGTAAGCGCTTAGCCAGCAGGTCAAAATGGAACTTAATGTTTGTAAAGGTGGCGGGGGAGGGCTTGAACCGCACAGTTGTGCCCGTTACCTCGGTAACCCCTATCTCCGCTAATGGCTCATCAGGTACACCGTGACGATAAACCTGTTCATACATTTTACCTTCGCGGCGAATAGTAAGGACCAACTCCTCCGACAGGGCGTTTACCACTGAAACCCCCACACCGTGCAGGCCGCCTGACACCTTGTAAGTATTCTCGTCGAACTTCCCCCCCGCGTGCAGTACAGTCATGATGACCTCTGCGGCAGAGACACCCTCCTCGTGCATTTCAGTGGGGATTCCCCTGCCATTGTCCCCCACAGTGACGGACTCATCAGGGTGAATGGCAATTACGATCTCACTACAATGCCCCGCCAGGGCCTCATCAACCGAGTTATCGACCAGTTCAAACACCATATGGTGCAGGCCTGTGCCATCATCGGTGTCTCCGATGTACATGCCCGGGCGTTTGCGTACAGCGTCCAGGCCCTTGAGGACCTTGATGCTGGATGAATCGTAGTTGTGTTCGCCTTCACTCATAGCTTAACTCTCGATGCTGCTTTTATTTATGTGGCTGCCCACTGAAATCAATTTTAGAGATGGCCGCTTCGTTGGCTAATTTAACAGTGCCATGTTCCACGTGAAACATCGCCATGCCGGGTGTGTCTTCGGGCCAAACTGAGGCGATATCTGCCTGATCGACACAGGTAATAAATACCTGGGCCCTCATCGACGCCAGCAGCTCACAAACCTGCCGACTGTGCTCCAGATCGAGCTCGGAGGGCAGGTCGTCCAGCAGGTAAGTACAACTACCTTTGCCCTGCTCTGTCATCAACTGCCCCTGAGCCAGCTTTAACCCGCACACCACCAGTTTTTGCTGCCCCCTGGATAAAGTGTCTGCGGCCAGACGCCCGTCTATCAACACCCTGATATCCGCCCGCTGGGGCCCAACATGGGTATAACCCTGCTCGATGTCCGAGGATGCGCTGCTATCCAGCGCCGTTTCATAACTCGCCTGCCGGTCCCAGCCCTGCTGATAGCGCAACTCCAGCCCATCGCCAAGGGAGGGCACCAACTGCCTCACGATAGCTGTGAAGCGAGGCGCCAGCTGCTTGAAGTAGGCCCGGCGGTATTCGCCAATGGCGGCACCGGATGTCGCCAGATCCCGGGTCCAGACTGCCAATTCCTGATCTCGGATTTTACCATGCCTGAGTAATTTATTGCGCTGTTTTATACACCGCTGAAACCGTTGCCACTGTTCAAGGAAACGATGTTCCACGTGAAACACTCCCCAGTCCAGGTATTGTCTCCTGGCACCGGGCGACCCCGTCAACAACTCGAAGCTATCCGCGTTTATCACCTGTAATGGTAAATGCTCCACCAGTTGGGCCACGGACTTTACCCGGCTCCCCGCCACCTTGATAAGTACCTCTCCCGCCACCCCGCGTCGTACGCCCAGGCTGATTCCCGCTCCCGTAGAAGTGGAACCACCGGCCACACCAAATGCAATACAGCTCGGCTGGCCGTGGGTTATCAGAGATTTAACGCCGTTCCCGCGGAAAGACCGGGCCATTCCCAGCAGGTGGATACCCTCCAGAATGCTGGTTTTACCGCTACCATTGCGCCCGAAAAACACATTAACCTGTGCCAGATCTTGCAACTTTACCTGCTTCAGGTTTCTCACATGGTTGATCTGGAGACGGGTTAGCGACACGTTGGCCTGGTGATAACAGGCCATGATGGCCTGGGCAGTATTAGTGATTGATAGTAAGCGACGTACTGCGCCTCCCTAGAGGCGCATAGGCATGACGACGTAAAGAGAATCACCCGCATCCGACTCCTCCAGCAACGCGCTGCTGCTGGGGTCTGACAGGGAGAGCTTCACCTGCTCACCGCTCAGCACCCCAAGTACGTCCAGCAAGTAACTGACATTGAAGCCCGCCTCCAGTGAGTCGCCCTGGTAATCCACCTGCACCACCTCTTCAGCCTCTTCCTGCTCAGGGTTATTGGCGACAATATCCAAGCTGTTTTGGGTCAGCTTCAGGCGCACACCGCGATATTTTTCATTTGACAAAATGGCTGTCCGGGTAAATGCCTGGCGCAGCTCCAGCCTGGACCCCAACACAATCTTATCGGGAGAGCGGGGCAGCACACGCTGGTAATCCGGAAATTTGCCATCCACCAGTTTAGAGGTGAAAGTAACGTCATTAGTGGTGGCGCGAATGTGGTTACTGCCTAAAACGATCGCGATATCAGCATCGTCCTCCTGCAGCAGCCGAGCGAGTTCCAGCACACCCTTGCGCGGCAGTATCACCTGGGTATCGTCACTGACGTCGATCGTCCCTGGCAGGGTGCACAGGGCCAGGCGATGCCCGTCCGTGGCGACAACCCGCATTTGCTTGTCCTTGATCTCCCACAACATGCCATTAAGATAATACCTCACGTCCTGCTGAGCCATGGCAAAACTGGTGCGATCAATCAGGCGGTTTTACTGGCCCTGCTTGACCGTAAACTGGTGGGTTCCCACGATGTCTTCAACTTTGGGAAACTCCCTGGCTGGCAGCGTGGCCTGGGTAAAGCGGCTGCGGCCCGACTTAATCGTCACCTTATTGTCCTGGGCGGCAAAGTCGATTTCACTACCCTCTGGCAGGGACTTGCAAATATCAACCAGTTTGCGGGCCGGAATCGTCACCTCTCCCGAGTCGCCGGGGTGTGCGAGCTGAACCCGGCCTACCAACTCAACCTCCAGGTCGGTGCCCGTCAGAGCCAGCTGCTCTCCATCCAGCACCATTAATACGTTTGCCAGAATGGGTAGGGTTTGTCTGCGCTCAACCACACCGGCCACAAGATTCAACGGTTTGAGTAAGGCGTCCCGCGAAATAGTGAACTTCATATAATTGTTTTCCCTTCCCAGAAATGGCAATTACTGTTGTTACCTGATGACCAGCCCGCAAGTAGTTAAATATGAGGCGTGTCTTCAGCTAACTGACAAAGATTATCAAGTTGTGAGCGATCGCAACAGGTTTTTGTAATCTTCGCTAATATCAGAGTTACTTTCGCGAAGTTCCTTAATTTTACGACACCCGTGCAGGACTGTCGTGTGATCTCTGCCGCCAAAACTATCGCCAATTTCGGGCAGGCTATGATTGGTCAATTCCTTGGCCAAAGCCATGGCTACCTGCCGGGGGCGGGCCACCGACCGACTGCGTCTCCTGGACATCAAATCAGCTATCTTGATCTTGTAGTACTCTGCCACCGTGCGCTGGATGTTGTCGAGGCTGATCTGCTTATTCTGTAAGGCCAACAGATCCTTGAGGCTCTCCTTTACTAGATCTACATCGATAGGCCTGCCGGTGAAGTGTGCGCTTGCTATCACTCTTTTTAGCGCACCCTCTAACTCACGCACGTTTGATCGAATGTGATGGGCGATAAAAAAAGCCGCCTCCGGGGGCAGGTCGGTACATGCCTGGGTGGCTTTTTTCATAAGAATGGCCACCCTGGTTTCCAGCTCCGGTGGCTCCACAGCCACCGTCAGGCCCCAGCCGAAGCGGGATATAAGCCGCTCTTCAAGGCCGTCAATTTCCTTGGGGTAGCGATCGCAGGTCAGGATCATCTGCTGGCCGCCCTCTAGCAGGGCATTAAAGGTGTGGAAAAATTCTTCCTGGGACCGGTCTTTCTTGGCAAAAAACTGGATGTCATCGATGAGCAGGGCATCTACCGAGCGGTAGTAGCGCTTGAAATCGCTGATAGCATTAAGTTGCAGCGCCTTGACCATATCCGCCACAAAACGTTCAGAGTGCAGGTATACCACTTTGGCCTGGGGGTTTTCCTGCTTCAGTGCATTGCCGACGGCATGCATCAGGTGAGTCTTACCCAGGCCCACCCCGCCGTACAGAAACAACGGATTATACGAGTCGCCTGGATTTTGGGCGACTTGCTTTGCCGCCGCCAGTGCCAGCTGGTTTGATTTTCCCTCAATAAAATTGTCGAAGGTGTAGTTCTCAACTAGATGGTGCTGGTGCTGCAAGGAGCCTACTACTTCCACCTTGCGAACCGTTTCCATCCGTGGCGGGCGCGCCCTGAAAGAATGGGTGTCTGCCGAGGCCGCACTGCCATTAACCGCCTGACCCGAAATCGCCGGCTGCATACCCTGGGCCACAGCCTGCAATGGTGTGGGCATTCGCTGCTCGGGGCGGGCCCCCACTGGCGCGCCGCCTACGCCGACCTGGAACACGACATCCACACTTTCGCGCCCCAACTCCCTAACCAACTCCGAAATACGCTCAGCAAACTTGTCTGTTACAAAGTCCTTGATAAAACGGTTTGGGGCCAGGAGTCTCAGGTTGCGCCCATCAGTGCTGGCTTGCAGCGGCCTTATCCAGGTATTGAACTGTTGTGACGGTAACTCGTCTCGCAGTCGATCTGCGCACTGCTGCCACACTACTTCAGGCAAAATGAACCCCTTGATGCCGGCCGATAGACCGGTCACGCTTAAAGAAAAATGAATGTACCTGCCAGTGTTATTTACTGATCATTATTATCTCTTCAGATGCAGGATAATACGCTCCTGCAGCAGAGTTATCCACAAAAATAACGCCGCAATGCGTAAATTTATAATCCTTTAAAATCAAATAGATATGAACTTATTGATCGTTATTTATGCGATAGTGAAAAAACAGTTAGGGGATTGTTTTTTCTGTGGATAAACTGTTTATATCTTTGGGGCAAGGTGTGGGCTAATAGCGGCAGCGTACGCCGCTTGTGGCTCTCGTTGCTGTCCCGGGTTAGGGCCGTATAGCCCCCATTATTAGGTCAGGGCACTCGCTACCGGCGATTATAGGGTAATATTACCGCCAACGAGATTGAATTAACCGCGGCATTTCAATAGAATACCCCACCTTTTTTACGGTCAACGTCTACTGTTGTCGGGCTGCCCCGCCAAACCGTAGACTCTGGCCCACACTCAATCTGGAACATTGCTATGAAAAGAACATTTCAGCCCAGCTTACTAAAACGCGCTCGCACCCACGGCTTCCGCGCACGTATGGCTACCAAAGGTGGCCGGCACGTATTGAACCGTCGTCGGGCCCGGGGCCGTAGACGCCTGGCGCTCTAACCAAGGTAATTATGCCGGGTGAACAGCCAGGCCTTTGACGACAGTTTTCCCAAAGCCAAGCGCTTACTCATTGCCAAGGACTACAGTCGGGTATTTGACAATGCACAAGCAAAAGCTTCACACAAGCACCTGTTATTACTGGCAAGACTGAATGACGGACCGAGGCATCGCCTGGGTCTGGTTATAGCGAAAAAAAATGTTCGGTTAGCGGTACAGCGCAACCGGATCAAGCGGATAGCCCGGGAGTTTTTTCGCTCTCTACCAGAGCATGAGCCAACCATAGACGTTGTTCTGCTCACTCGCCGGGGCATAGACCAGTTGGATAATGCAGAACTATCCTCTATATTGCAGCAGCAGTGGCAGAAACTGAGCCGCAATATCCTCAAGCCAGGATCCAATACCAGCCAGGACCGCTAATGCGTCGCTTGTTCATTTTTTTTATCGACTGCTACAGGACCTGCCTTAGCCCTTTTTTGGGCAACCACTGCCGGTTCTATCCAAGCTGCTCTACCTACGCCCAGGATGCGATCGCTACCCATGGAGTAATCAAGGGCTGCTACCTCGCCCTGCGCCGATTGGGTAAGTGCCATCCATGGCACGATGGCGGAATAGATCCCGTCCCACCCTGCCCGCACTCACACTAGACCAAAGATACCACTATGGATTTGCAACGCTCATTACTCATTGGCGCTATCGCCGTACTGTCCTTCATGCTGCTGACAAATTGGGTGAATTTCAAGGATGCCAAAACCAGTGCACAGACCCATGAAAGCACCCGACTGATCTCCGCAGATCCTGCTGCGACCACACCAGATTTGCCTGTGGCGAATGTGGCGAAGACCGCGGAAGACCTGCCTTCAATGGCAGATACCACGCCTGTCATCGGAAAAGTGGATCCCATCAGTTCCGGCAGTGGGCGCATTGTCCAGATCCACACTGATGTCCTCCAACTAGCCATCGACCTTGAGGGTGGGGACATCATTGAGCTCGGGTTACCAAAATATCCTGCCGAACTGAGCAAACCAGATGTGCCCTTTCTCCTGCTGGAACAAAATGCCACTCGCACCTATATTGCCCAAAGTGGTCTTATCGGCACTAACGGTATCGATAAGGACGGCCGCCCAACCTACTCCTCTGCTTCTTCTATATACAGGATGGCTGAGGGAAACAACGAATTGGTAGTGGAGCTCCAGTGGCAGGACGATGCCGGTATAAAGGTTACAAAGCGTTTTACCATGGAACGCGGGTACTATGTTATCAAGGTTGACTACCTGGTGGAGAACGCCAGCGACAGCCGCTGGCAAGCTAACCTCTTCGGCCAACTGAAGCGAGACAGCAGCCCCGCACCATCGGCTGCCTCTGGCGGCATGGGACTCAAACCCTTCCTGGGCTCGGCCATCACCCAACCGGATGACCACTTCACCAAGTTCACCTTCAAAGAAATGGCTGAAGAGCCCTTTAAGGCGACCCTGCCTGCCGGCTGGATGGCCATGATCCAGCATTATTTCCTCAGCGCCTGGATTCCAGATCCTGCGCAAAACCACAATTACAGTACAAGAGTCACCAGCGAAGGCTTTAATATCGCCGGCTTCACCAGCCCGGCGCTGGTGCTGGACCCCGGTCAGCAAGGAGAGGTTGGCGCAACATTTTACGCAGGCCCCAAGAATCAGTATCGCCTGAAAGAGATCTCGCCCTACCTGGAACTCAGCGTCGACTACGGCTTGCTATGGTGGATCGCCCAGCCGTTATTCTGGCTTTTGACACAAATACATGCCCTGGTCGGGAACTGGGGTTTGTCGATTATCCTGCTAACGGTTCTTATAAAGACCGCCTTTTTTAAATTGTCCGCCACTAGCTACAGGTCGATGGCCAACATGCGACGGGTTCAACCTAAAATGGCGGACATTCGCGAACAATTTGCAGATGATAAGCCGAAACAGTCTCAAGCCATGATGGAGCTGTACCGTAAAGAGAAGATCAACCCCATGGGTGGATGTTTACCTATCCTGGTACAGATGCCGGTATTTATCGCCCTTTACTGGACCTTGATGGAAAGCGTGGAGTTACGCCAGGCGCCGTTTATCCTGTGGATCCATGACCTGTCGGTCATGGATCCTTATTTTGTGCTACCCCTGATGATGGGCGCCAGCATGTTCTTCATGCAAATGCTTAACCCGCCGCCACCTGATCCCATGCAGGCAAAGATCATGAAGTGGATGCCTGTTGTATTCACCTTCTTCTTTCTGTGGTTCCCCGCCGGCCTCGTCCTGTACTGGGTAGTGAACAACCTCTTGTCTATGGCACAACAGTATGTAATCACCCGGCAGATAGAGGCCGGGGCAGCGAAATCCTGATCAACCAGGATACCATCGCAGCAATCGCAACCGCCCCCGGCCGGGGCGGTGTCGGCAT
>JAUVBI010000182.1 GCA_030591305.1 Pseudomonadota bacterium | reverse complement strand
TCGATTTCCGTGTGACCCTTATTGAATTGCAATCTGTCGCTGGCGACATCATCTGCGATACTGTCAATACTGTGAATACCCGGAATCAATCCGTGCTGCCAGATTCCCAGTGCCGCGGTGAACTGGTCGCCGGACGCTGAGCCCAGCGAGTGGCCCACATAACTTTTAATGGCCGCCACAGGCCATTTTTCAATACCAAAGGCTTTGGCCGTTGCACTCAAAATCTCTGATTCAGTCACCCGGTTCTGCGGCGTTCCAGTACCGTGCGCCTGTACCATTCCCGCGTTGCGCATGGCTTTTTCACCAATAACAGCCCGGGCAGCGGCCGCCGCCTTGGCCACGGTAATATAGTTGCCCACCCCCGGCCCCGCGATAGATTTTTTGAAGCCATCGGCGTTGACGTAGACATCCAGCGGTGCACCGTACACGGTAGCGCCCAACTCCATGGCCAGTGCGTCGTCAAACAACACCACCATTTGTGCCGACTCAGCAATGGTAAAACCACAGTTCTCGGCAAACGGTCTGCAGGCACGGCGGTGATTCGGCTCCTGCTGGGAGGACACACCATCCAGTGCCCGCAGGCCCTTATCGGTGGCCAATGCGCCCATGGCGCTGTAGCCCTCCATGACTTCCGGATTTATCGGCGCCTCGGATGAGCCCACAAACGCGACGCGGCTGCGGCCACTGCGAATATCCTCTATACCGTGGCGCAGGTTATAGAGAAAGGATGCGCAGGCCCCCAGGCTTGCTCCTGTCGAGCCCATCGTCCCCAATACATAGGCATTAACAAAGTCTGCGGGCATTTCAGCCAGACCCAGTGGGCAGTACTTGGATGTTACCTTCGCTCCGTTATAACGCGATTTCACCATGCCACCCAGGCCTGCTGAATCAAGCTGGCCCATCGCACTGCCCGCATATACGCTGATTTCATCGACTGCAATACGATCCATGATGGTATCGAACTCTATGCCTATACTTCCCAGGGCATCTGAAGCGGCATACACCATCATCTGCAAACCCCGAGGATGACTGCGTGCCGGGTAGAGTTTGCCCGGATCAAAACCCGTGGGAAGCTGGCCCGCCGCTTTCACCTCAAACTCCCGCACAGTGGGCAGGAAAAAATCCTGCTCCCCGGTTATCTGGACATTGACGTGGGTTACAGAAACAGGGGTTATGCGCCAGCCCAGGGGAATTTCATTGGGCAAGTTTTGCTTTTTAATATTAAAGCTGATGGCCTTGCCGTTACTGGTGGTTGGAAAACGTTGATTCCAGGGAACCGCATTCACATCGAAATGAGTTAACTCAATGCGCCGGACCAAGCTGTGATCAAGCAGGTACTGCGCTTCAACATCGGAGCCAGCCAGACCCATTACCGCGGCCAGGGCATTGAGTGAGCGTTCGCGTTGGGCCGATGGGAGAGCCGACTGCACCATGCGGCCATAAGCGTGATGGCCCGAAGCACGGCCCGCCGCATTTACGCCGCCGAACCCTACAATCACTGGTAATCGTTGCCTGGCCATCAATTCTCACTCCCCGTGTATATGCGAGCACTATTTTAGCCGCCAACGATTCATACAACTATGGCATATAAGACATTAAATATGGTATTTTAGCCATTTCACATTTACTCAGAGGAGGTGTGATGTTTACCGTTGCCTCGCTTTTATACCCCAGCGCCCTGGCGACCAGTATCACCCTGCCCATGGAGATACTGCAGGCCGCCAGCCAGATGGCAAGTGCAGCTACACGCAGCAGTAAACCCCAGGTGCGCTTCCTGCTGGCCGCCCCGGACAAAAAATCAATGAAACTCGCCACGGGCACCAGCTTGAAGCCCGATATCAGCATGAATGACCTGCCCGCACTTGACCTGCTGTTGCTGCCCGCTATCTGGCGCAATCCGCTGCCCACCGTTAACGGCGCTGCCGACTGGCTGCATGTCTTACCGGAGTTTGCCGCTGCGGGAACTCGCATTTGCAGTGTCGGTACGGCCAGTTGCCTGCTTGCCGAAGCGGGCCTGTTAGATGGAAAGCCCGCCACCACGCACTGGAACTACTTTGGGCAATTCTCCGCACGGTATCCCAAGGTGGACCTTAAACCGCGGCATTTGATTACCCAGAGCGACGGAATTTACTGCGTGGGTAGTGTGAACTCTATCGCTGACCTGATGGTGCATATCATAGAAGAGTGGTTTGGCAGCCGCATAGCCAAAGCCGTTGAAAACCAGTTCTCCCCTGAAATCCGCCAATCGTTCCAGGCGGCAGCCTATCAAAATGAGCCCGAGGGCTCGCACCACGACGAGACCGTGTTGGAGGGGCAGCAATGGTTGCAGGACCACCTGGACCAGCCCATCAGTATCACCCAACTTGCCAACGTTCTGGGTACCAGTAGTCGCAACCTGAACCGAAGATTCAAGAGAGCCACTGGCTTTAGTCCACAGGCTTATCTACAGAGCCAACGCATCGCCCGGGCCAGGGATCTCCTACGCAGTAGCAACCTGAGTGTCAGCGAAATTGCCTGGCAGGTCGGGCTGCAAGATATAAGCTATTTCTCCAAGCTGTTTCGGCAGCACTGTGGCATGCCGCCCCTGCAGTATCGCAGCGCGGTGCGGGGCAAATTGTTTGTACCGACAGAGCTTGGCAAGCAGGCCGTATACCTTGAGAAATAACGCCTGTTGTGGCTAAATGGGCGCCCTTTTTTGGCCTATACCCCATCGCAGGAAAAAACATGAGTAGAGATTACGTAGTCATCGTCAACGGCGCCCGCACCCCTATGGGCGGCCTACAGGGCAGCCTGGCCGCTGCCACCGCCCCGGAACTCGCCAGCACCGCTATTGCAGCAGCAGTGGAACGCAGCGGTATTGACGCAGCAGATGTCGATGAAGTCTTTATGGGCTGCGTACTGCCCGCCGGCCTGAAACAGGGCCCTGCCCGCCAGGCCGCCCTGGGTGCCGGTATTCCCAAGACTGCGGGTGCTGTCACCCTGAACAAGCTGTGTGGTTCTGGCATGCAGGCCACCATCTTCGGCCATGACAGCCTGCTCGCCGGCACCAACAAGGTTGTCGTAACTGGCGGCATGGAGAGTATGACCAATGCACCCCACCTGCTGCCCGGTGCCCGCAGTGGTGTGCGCAGTGGTCACGCCACTATGTACGACCATATGTTTATGGACGGATTGGAAGATGCCTATACCGGTAAAGCCATGGGTATTTTTGCCCAGGGCACAGCCGATGATTACGGCATCACCCGTGAGCAAATGGATGCCTTCGCAATTGAGTCCCTCACCAGGGCGAAAGCCGCTATCGACGATGGTTCGCTGACCGCAGAAATTGCCCCGGTCACCATCACTACGCGCAAAGGTGAGAGCGTTATCACTAATGATGAGCAACCCCACAAGGCGCAACTGGATAAAATTCCCAAGCTGCGCCCGGCATTTGTGAAAGACGGCACTATCACTGCCGCCAATTCCAGCTCCATTTCCGATGGCGCCAGCGCACTGGTACTGATGCTGGAAAGTGAAGCCGAAAAACGCGGGCTCAAGCCCATGGCACGTATTATTGCCCACTCCCGGCACAGCCAGGAACCGTCTGAATTTACCGTGGCACCTATCGGTGCAATGAATAAACTGTTTGAGAAAACAGGGTGGACCAAGGACGACATTGACCTGTTTGAGATAAACGAGGCCTTTGCCATGGTTACCATGCTCGCCATCAATGAACTGGAACTGGACCACGCCAAGGTCAATATTCATGGCGGCGCCTGCGCCCAGGGCCACCCCATAGGCTCAACCGGCTCCCGCATTATTGTGAGCCTGATGTACGCGCTGAAGAAGCTGGGAAAAAAGCGCGGTGTTGCGGCATTGTGTATTGGTGGCGGTGAAGCCACTGCTGTCGGCATTGAATTAAGTTAACTGACCCCGATTTACGGAATTATTTATGGCACTTAGCAGCATCCCGGATATTCTCGATGACATCCGCGCCGGAAAAATGGTTATCCTGATGGATGACGAGGACAGGGAAAATGAAGGCGACCTGATCATTGCCGCAGAAGCGGTAACGCCCGAAACCATTACCTTTTTTTCTACCGAAGCCTGCGGCCTGATTTGCATGCCTATCACGCCCGAGCGCGCCAGGCAGATTCAATTACCCCTGATGGTAAAAGACAATCGCGCCCAGCACGAAACCAATTTTACCGTGTCCATTGATGCGGCAGAGCGCAAAGGGCCGGGTATCAGTTCGGTGCAACGGGCCCACACGGTACTAACGGCTGTCGCGACAGATGCCGGGCCCGCTGACATCAGTCAGCCGGGACACATCTTCCCGCTGGTCGCCAAACCGGGTGGTGTATTGCGCCGGGCGGGACATACCGAGGCGGGGGTCGACCTGGCCCGCATGGCAGGCTTCGAGCCGGCATCCCTGATTGTAGAAATCATGAACGAAGACGGCACCATGGCCAGGCGTCCACAGCTGGAAGAGTTTGCCGAAAAACACCAGTTAAAGATGGGCACCATCGCAGACCTTATCGAGTACCGTTCTCTGCACGAACAATCTGTGGAGCTACGCGACAGCAAAATCATTGATACCGATTTTGGTGAGTTTGGGCTACATACCTTTCTGGACCTGGTGGACAATACCATCCACTACGCGTTGACCAGAGGTAACATCTGCGAGACGCAAGAGACGCCGGTGCGCGTTCAAACGGTCAGCACTTTGAGAGACATCCTCTGCACGCATATCGAAGCCGACAAGCCGGGCTGGTCACTACGCCGTGCCATGGAGAGAGTCGCCAAAGAAAATAATGGTGTCATCGTTATAATAGGCCAGGAGCTCAGCCCCGAACAATCTCTGGCAGAGGTTGTACAGTTCCCCAATACCCCCAGCGTTACCGGCCCCATTGAAACCGTAGGAGTACAAAACTACCGCGTGATCGGCACAGGCGCACAAATACTCAAACGCTTGGGCGTGGGTAAAATGCGCATGATGTCAGCGCCGATACGCTTTAATGCCTTGTCGGGCTTTAATCTTGAGGTGACAGATTTCATCCAGCCCTGAGGCTGGATGATTTGTCAGGCAGGTCCCTGCCTGCTTATTCCTGGATTGTCTCCCGCCGGGACTCCTGCTCGTCCCTGGCTGCTTCGCAGAACGGCATGTCTATCCAACCACCTTTTGAGTAAAGCTCGGTGCTGTCCGCATAGTTATCTGACGCCGGATCGGTGGACTGTGAGTAAGACAATATTGCATAGGCGTCGGGGCAATCACTCTCGTCCCAGGTTACCGCCTGCATGTAACTGTTGCCGTGACGAATGGCAGAGTAGCCCTCCCCTTCTACCAAATTGGATGTTATGACGCTGAAACCAATCGCCCCCGACGCACCATGAACGGGGTAACGCACACCATTTTTTTCGTCAAACTGAACGTCGCCCCAGGGACTATCCAGGGGAATACCCGCTTCATTTAACTTGTGAACCGTATCGGCAAAATTAATTTTTATCACTTCAACCAGGTCGGCATCGGTTATATTCAGCTCCCTGGGTGTATTGACAGGATCTGCCGCATCGAAAGGAATAGCCCACAGGTTTTCCAAGCTGCGAATTGTCAGCCAGAATTCATAAAAGATATGGGTACCCACGCTGTCAACCAGAGAGCGCCTGTCCCACTGGGCAAGTATTGAGCATGCCTGCACTGCACCGGCTGTATCACTGGTGTAGGGAGCCCAGTTATCCACTTCACTGCAAATCGCCACTACATCATCGCTTATCAGCTCCGCCGCCAGACTTCTTGAACCAAATAAGACCTTGCGAATAGTGTCAACGGTAAAACCGCCCTCACCGAGGCCGTCTGTACCTGCAAGACGCTCCTCAGCCTGTACAAAAGCCTGGCGTGTTCGAATGCTCTGCTCGACGCCCTCCCTGCCAATAACAGGAGAAAAGCCTTCCAGCAGCATTTCAGGGTTAGTCAGCCAGTAGCTATCATTTGAATTTGCAACATAGCCGCGAGTCTCCATTTTGGGCAGGCTGTCGTAGCCAAAAATACCCTCGGTGGTATCGTCATCATTGCCCCATTCACAGTCGGAGTCGGAACCATCCAGTGTCACAAGGCCAAAATCAGTCAGCAGGTTCTGCAGTGTCCCGCGAATACAACTGCCGTACTGAGCCACTGAAACATTGGGAGTAGTGCTGATATCACCGTAGAAGGCGTCGCCATTTCTATCAGCAGCGATTGTATTTACCCAGGGAATACCTATAGGACGCAAGCTCTCTTTAAACTCGGCGAGGTCACCAGCCTGCCCCATTTTCACCCACTGATCCAGACCGCGGAGGTTATCCAGGTTGGCATCCCGGTAGCTTAGCAGTGTCCCTACGCCATTGGGCCAACCAGCCAGCAATGGATGAACAGAGCCCAAGTCTACAATCAGGCCATAGTGGGAGGAATAAAATGTGTG
>JAUVBI010000135.1 GCA_030591305.1 Pseudomonadota bacterium | reverse complement strand
TTCTCGAGAATGTTGCTACTGTATTCCATGTCTGCCTTGGGAGTGTTCGATTTCACGGGATGCGCATGCTGACGCACCATAATGGTGCGCTCAAAAGGTTCAGTTGTCCAGTGGTGTTGGCTGTGGATCAGATGCCTGCGCGAAGAACATGAATGGTGATTGGGGGTGATACGGCCAGTGGTTTTCCGCTGCTGTCTGTAACGGCCACGGTTAATACATGCGAACCGCGATAGACGTTGGCCAGCGCCCAGGATGTATAGGGTTGGGGCTCACCCTCAGGTTCACCGTCTATTAGCAGTTGGGCAAATGTGCCACCAGCTAAAGGGGGGCTAACTTCCGCTTGCACTACAAAGTTTCCGGCATACCCAATTGCAATGGTGGTGCCGTGGGCGGGGTCTGTAATGTTTACGCTCACCTCAAGCTTTTCTTGCTTCGCCACAGGCTCTGGCCTGTCCACATGCCGTGGCGGCGGTGTGCTGTTTATGGTTCCCAGTTCGACCTTTTCCACCGGGGAGTTACCACTCTTCGGTGGTGTGTCTGAAAAAACCACGTTGCCATCCTTGCCCACAGATTTGTATACCTGGGCACTCACCGTCAGGGGCACGGCGAGCAGAAGAATTATCAGGAATCGATTCATGGTGGTCACCTTAAAATAGGAGATGTGATCCACAGTAGCATACTAGCCAGCGTGGAGGCTGAATGAAGAGCTTATTCCTGTTGGGGTGGAATAAAAAAAGGCCCGCAATGCGGGCCTTGTAGATAGTGCCTTGACGCTTAAAGTGAGTAGTACATCTCGAACTCAACCGGATGAGTGGTCATGTTCAAGCGCTCAACTTCCTCTTCCTTCAGCGTGATGTAGGCATCGATCATATCGTCAGTGAATACGCCACCTGAGGTCAGGAAGTCTCTGTCCGCATCGAGTGCTTCCAGTGCCTGGCCCAGGCTGGAGCATACGGTTGGAATTGCCAGGCCCTCTTCAGGGGGTAGGTCGTAGAGATCCTTGTCCGCCGCATCGCCGGGGTGAATTTTGTTTGCGATACCATCCAGGCCAGCCATCAACATCGCTGCGAAGCTCAGGTAAGGGTTGGCAGTGGGGTCCGGGAAACGTACTTCCACGCGCTTGCCTTTAGGGCTGGGCTCATAGGGAATACGAATGGAAGCCGAGCGGTTGCGGGCCGAATAAGCCAGCATTACCGGCGCTTCAAAACCGGGCACCAGGCGCTTGTAGGAGTTGGTTGATGCGTTGGTAAACGCATTCAGGGCGCGCGCGTGCTTGATAATACCGCCAATATAGTACAGCGCTGTATCAGATAAGCCCGCATAGCCATCGCCGGCAAATATGTTGTCACCATCCTTGAAAATAGACTGGTGTACGTGCATGCCGGAACCGTTATCCCCAACGACAGGCTTGGGCATGAAAGTTGCTGTCTTGCCATAGGCATGAGCGACGTTGTGGGTGCAATACTTCATGACCTGCACTTCATCTGCCTTTACTACCAAGGTGTTGAATTTCACACCAATTTCGCACTGGCCAGCGGTACCCACTTCGTGGTGATGTACCTCAATGATCAGCCCCATTTGCTCCATTGCCGTACACATTGCTGCGCGCAAGTCATGTAACGAGTCGACAGGGGGAACAGGGAAATAGCCGCCCTTAACACCGGGGCGGTGGCCAATATTTCCATCTTCAAAGTGCTCACCGGAGGACCAGGCAGCTTCCTCGGAGTTTATTGAATAGCCAACACCGCTCATGGTGGCGTGCCACTTAACGTCGTCAAAGACAAAAAACTCTGGCTCGGGACCAAAAAAGGCGGTGTCGCCAATGCCGGTTGATTTGAGGAATTCCTCTGCGCGCTTGGCGACAGAACGCGGGTCGCGCTCGTAGCCCTGCATGGTCATGGGCTCAACGATATCGCAGCGTACAATGATAGTGGCATCGTCGGTAAAGGGGTCCAGGACAGATGCGCTATCGTCCGGCATCAGAATCATGTCGGATTCATTAATGCCTTTCCAGCCGGCGATTGAAGAGCCGTCAAACATCTTGCCGCCTTCAAAAAAGTCGGTATTGACTTCAGTGGCTGGAATAGTCACGTGCTGTTCTTTGCCGCGGGTATCGGTGAAACGCATGTCTACCCAGCGCACTTCGTTGTCTTCTATCAGTTTCAGAGTGTTCTCTGACATTGTTCTTCCTCCATCGGGTTGTGTTCTGGTCGGCGTTTCCGCCTGTGTACTAGCAGAATGCAAAAGCTGTGCCAAAAGGGAGTTAAAGCTAAGCTGCTGATTAACCTAAAGTTTTATTCAGGCTTATTCAGTTCGCACTAATCGCGCACTATATCGGTGCTGCTGCGCACCAATATAGCGCATCGTCTTTTGAATTCTGGGAATTGTACCTTATATGTTCACTAAAGTCAGGTTGGAGCCCGTATAATACCGGTCCCTCAAGAAATTAATCCTTATCGTCCCTATGAAATTTATTATCAAGTATTTCTCCGAAATCACCATCAAGAGCAAGCCGGTGAGGCGCCGCTTTGTGGGGCAATTGGCCGATAATTTGCGCTCGGTGCTACGCGACATTGACCCGGATATAGTGGTGCACAAACAGTGGGACAAGTTGCTGGTTGAAACACAGCAGAACGACGATGGCCTTTTGCAGCGCCTCGTTGAGGCCATGCGCAATATTTCGGGAATAACCTATATTCTGGAAGTGCGAGAGCACCCTCTGTGTGAAATCGACGAAATTGTGACTCATATCCTACCCATCTACGAAAAGCGCCTTGCGGGAAAGACATTTGCGGTGCGCTGTAAGCGAACGGGGACCCATAATTTTCGCTCAATTGACGTGGACCGACAGCTTGGGGCCGACTTGATCGCCCGTACCGCTGTAGGGCGTGTGCAGCTGAAGAACCCCGAGGTTACGGTGGAGTTGGAGATCAATGAACAGAAGCTCTTTGTCATTGAGCAGCGGCACCGCGGCCTGGGCGGCTTCCCAATTGGCAGTGTCGATTCTGTGCTGTCCCTGATATCCGGCGGTTTCGACTCCCCGGTGGCCTGTTACCTGACCATGAAGCGTGGAATGCGTACCCACTTCCTGTTTTTTAACCTGGGTGGGCGTGATCACGAACTGGGTGTTAAAGAAGTCGCCCTTTATCTGTGGCACAAATACGGCAGCAACCAGAGGGTGTTATTTATCAGCGTGCCCTTCGAAGAGGTGATTGCCGAGCTGCTTACCCGCGTTCAGGACAGTCAGATGGGGGTGATATTAAAGCGTATGATGCTGCGCGTGGCCGACCGTATAGCAGGGTCCCTGGATATTGACGCATTGGTGACAGGTGAATGTGTTGCCCAGGTCAGCAGTCAGACCGTGCGCAATCTCGCGGTGATTGACCAGGTAATCGAGCGGGTGGTGTTTCGGCCGCTAATCGCCGCTGATAAAGGTGACATTATCAATGTGGCCACGGCCATAGGTACCGAGGAGTTTGCCGCCAATATGCCGGAGTACTGCGGTGTCATCTCGGTGCACCCAACTACCAGGGCCAGGCTGGACAAGGTGGTAGCCCAAGAGCAGAAGTTTGATATGTCCATCCTCGACCGGGCCATTGAAAGTGCCGTGCACACACGCATAGACCGTCTGGCAGAGGAAAATCTGCAGCGCGTTGATGTAGAAGTGCTGACCATACCCCTGGCGCAGAGCATTATCGTGGATATCCGCCATCCGGATGAAGCGGAGCGGGCGCCCCTGAAAGTGAACTCACCGGTACTGAAAATACCTTTTTACGAGCTCCACACCCGGTCGGGGGAGTTGGCCGCCGATAAGACCTATATGCTGTATTGCGGCAAAGGAGTGATGAGCAGACTGCACGCCAGCCATTTACTGGAGTCCGCTGGCCTGGACGTCAAAGTATATGCGCCCTGAAGGGCTGCAGTATGTCGCTATTTTAACGCGCCGGTTTAGGGTACAATCCGCGCCCTTTTTTGCACCAAACTCACTTTTCCTGAGGTAACACCGTGATCGACAAGCTTCGAAATATTGCCATTATTGCCCACGTTGACCATGGCAAGACTACCCTGGTTGACTGTCTGTTGGGTCAGTCCGGCACATTGGACCGGCGCAGCGAGGGCGCTGAGCGAATCATGGACTCCAACGACCAGGAGCGCGAGCGCGGCATTACTATCCTCGCAAAGAATACCGCGATTACCTGGAACGACTACCGTATCAATATCGTCGACACCCCGGGGCACGCCGATTTTGGTGGCGAAGTTGAGCGGGTGCTGTCGATGGTGGATTCTGTGTTGCTGTTGGTGGATGCGGTAGACGGCCCCATGCCCCAGACCCGTTTTGTAACCTCAAAAGCCTTTGAGCAGGGGCTGAATCCGATTGTCGTGATCAATAAAATAGACCGTCCGGGAGCCCGGCCCGACTGGGTAGTGGACCAGGTCTTCGACTTGTTTGACCGTCTGGATGCCACTGAAGAGCAGCTCGATTTTCCGGTAATTTACACCTCGGCTATACAGGGTATTTCGGGTCTCGATCATGAGAATATGGGCACCGATATGACTGCCCTGTTTGAAACTGTGGTGGAGAAAGTGCCCGCGCCACAGGTTAATGCCGACGGCCCCTTCCAGATGCAAATAAGCGCCCTTGATTACAGCAGCTATGTCGGTGTTATTGGTGTTGGGCGAATATCCCGGGGTAAGTTAAAGCCAAATGCCCAAGTTATTATTGTTGACAGCGAGGGTGCCACCCGCAAGGGCAAGGTGCTACAGGTGATGAGCTACCACGGTCTGGAGCGAGTGGACGTGGAAGAGGCGGAAGCTGGGGATATTGTCTGTGTCACAGGCATTGATGGGCTCAATATTTCCGATACCCTGTGCGTCCCGACCGATGTGGAGGCACTTCCCGCCCTGACGATTGATGAGCCAACGGTAAGTATGACCTTCCAGGTTAACGATTCACCTTTTGCCGGTAAGGAAGGAAAATTTGTAACTTCGCGGAATATCCGCGAGCGCCTGGAAAGAGAGTTGATTCACAACGTGGCCCTGCGTGTTGAGTCCGGTGATAGCCCTGACAAATTTAAGGTCTCTGGGCGGGGTGAGCTGCATTTGTCGGTTCTTATTGAATCCATGCGCCGTGAAGGCTTTGAGCTGGGTGTGTCCCGTCCGGAAGTTATCCAGAAAGAAATTGACGGTGTTTTGCAGGAGCCCTTTGAGCAGTTGGTTGTCGATTGTGAAGACCAGCACCAGGGCTCGGTGATGGAAGAGCTGGGTTTGCGCCGGGCCGAGCTCCACAATATGGTGCCCGATGGCAAGGGTCGAGTGCGTCTGGAGTTTATTATTCCGGCACGGGGCCTGATTGGTTTCCGTTCACACTTCCTGACTATTACCTCCGGCAGTGGCATTCTTACCCATATCTTTGACCACTACGGGCCGGTGAAAAATGTCGAAATGGGCGGCCGTAGCAACGGTGTCCTGGTTAGTATGGCCAAGGGCAAAACCCTGGCCTACTCCCTGTTTACATTACAAGATAGAGGCAGGTTGTTGATCGACCCCAACGTCGATGTCTACGAGGGGCAGATCATCGGTATTCACAGCCGCAACAATGATTTGACGGTCAATCCCACCAAGGCCAAGCAGCTCACTAATGTTCGCGCATCTGGCACAGATGAAAACCTGATAATGACACCACGTGTGCGCCATACCCTGGAGCAGGCCCTGGAGTTTATCGAGGACGACGAACTGGTAGAAGTGACACCGGAGAGCATTCGGGTCCGCAAGAAATTGCTGCAGGAGCACGAGCGCCGCCGCGCTGGGCGCATCTAGTACTCAATAGAGCCGCATTGCTGTGAAAGCCCTGTTACAGCGCGTCAGTCAGGCCAGAGTTGATGTGGCGGGTGAGTGCGTAGGGCAGATTGAGCAGGGCCTACTGGTGTTGCTGGGGCTGGATAAAGGCGATGATCGCCAAACGGCAGATCGCATGCTCGACAAAATGCTGGCCTACCGAATTTTTTCTGATAGTGCCGGGCGGATGAACAACAGCGTCACCGATGTTGCCGGAGGCGTTCTGCTGATATCCCAGTTCACCCTGTCTGCGGATACCCGCAAGGGTTTGCGGCCGGGTTTTTCCAGTGCCTTGCCGCCAGTTGAGGCGGAAGAGCTGTATCACTACACCTTGGAGCAGCTTCGCGGTCGGCATAGTGATGTGGCAGCGGGGGTGTTTGGGGCGGATATGCAGGTGAGCCTTACCAATGATGGGCCGGTTACATTTTTGTTGGAAATTGCTACCAGCCCGTAGTGCCCGGTTATATTTCCCCATTCTCAAGACACGCCGGAATGCCACAAAGCTACTATTTACTTCGTGTTTCCCAAATTCATGTAAATATGCTCGATGCCATCTTCCATATACGGCTGGCTGTCGGTGATAAATCCCAGTTCGGTGTAAAATTTCTCCAGATACGCCTGCGCCCCGATGCGGATGTCGCTGTTGGGCCATGTCTTCAGATTGTAGGTGATTCCCCGCTTGACCAGTTCTCGTCCCAGGTTACGGCCGCGGGCCGCGGGTGATACGACTATTCGGCCTATTGAGCTCTGTGGGTAGCTGGCGCCGGGCTGTAGGGCGCGCAGATAGGCGAGCAGCTCTCCTTCTTCCCAGCACAGGATGTGGACGGCATCCAGGTCCAGCCCGTCCAGGTCCTGATAGACACAATTTTGCTCCAGTACAAAAATCTCCTGCCGAAGGCGCATAAGCGTGTACAGTTCCCGGGTGGTGAGATCGTCGAAGTGGGCAGTTTTCCAGTCCATCAGTGCTGGTGACCTCCCGGGCCATGGGCGTGTCCGTGGGTTATCTCTTCCTGTGTAGCCGAGCGCACTGCTATTACCTCGATATCGAAATGGACAGTTTTTCCCGCCAGCGGATGGTTGGTGTCTACTTCGGCGCTGTGGCGGCCAGCTTTGACAATGGTTACTGAGCGCATACCCTCGCTGGTGCTCAACTGAGCCAGCATTCCCGGTTTTGGTCTGGCTTTGCCTTTGCCTGGCAATACCAGGTGCTTCATCGGGACGCGTTGGATATTTTTGGGGTTGTGCAGGCCGTAGGCTTCCAGCGGCGGCAAGCTTACTTCAAGCGTATCTCCAGTCGACTTGTCCGCCAGCGCTTGTTCCAGCCCCGCAATAATATTTGATGCGCCGTGCAGATAGAGGGTGGGCTCGCCATCGCGGGAGTTTTCAACGTCTTTCTTGTCATCATCTGCTTCCCCTTCACGCAGAGTGTAGTGAAATGACACGACGGTATTTGCAGCAATTTTCATGTGTATGTATGCCGGTAGGGGGTAGGTCGGGATATTACGTGTTCGTGTCATAAAGTGGT
The DNA here is from genome assembly GCA_030591305.1 of Pseudomonadota bacterium. The sequence goes on along the minus strand of JAUVBI010000135.1, from coordinate 1,031 downwards.
AGTGCCGCATGCAGAGACTGCATAAATCTTCACAATGGGCGTTCTCCCGGGAGGTATTAATTGCTACTATGGAATTCAGATAATTAAGGGTGTGCCAATGCTGGCTAACGCTGAGCCGACACAAGACTATTCCATTCTCGACCAGCAATATAAAAAGCTGGTGCACGCGCTGTTGGAAGTTGTCAACGTTCCCCCCATCTCGGTGGAGGTCGATACGACCAGGGAGGGTAACTTCCGGGGTTTTGACGGGGGCAAATTCTATGTGGTTCGCAGCGGATCACTGTCTGCGCGATACCAGGACAAAACTGTCTATGTCTTGCAGACGGGCGACATGCTTTTGCCTGATATCACCGGCACAAGCAGCCCGGAAGTGACCGTTTTTTATGGCAGCGAAGCGGGGGCCTCTTTAGAAAGTTACCCGGCACTGGAATTTATGGGCAGGGTGTTTTCTGAGCCCGCCGCCATTAAATTGTGGACGCGCCTGCTTATTACCTATTCGGGCTTGATGGTGCGAATTACCGCCAGCCTGTCCCAGGAAGATAGCCTATCAACCCCAGGTTTTGAGGTGTTTGAACCGGGAGACGTTATTATTCAACAGGGAGATCGGGCCGACTATGTTTTTAACCTCTCCACCGGGGTCGCCGAGGTTCTGGTAGACGATGTTACCGTGGGACGGATAGGCGAGGGCGAAATATTTGGCGCCATGGCCGCATTAACTCATGCCGACCGCAGCGCCACGGTGCTGGCAAAGACACATTGCTCGGTAGTAAAGGTTCCCAAGGAACAGTTTACCGAACTCATTAAGAGCAACCCAGCCACCATTCACAGCTTGTTAATCGATATGGCGAACTCCATCGTCAATCTTAATGAGCAATTAGTAGGCCTTCGCGGTAAACCAAAATAGAACATGTCCGATATTCTGGAAATTGATAGCGACGGCGTAGAGCAGGTTTCGTTAAAGGCCTACGCTGAAAAAGCGTACCTGGATTATTCCATGTACGTTATTCTCGACCGCGCACTGCCCCATGTGG
>JAUVBI010000216.1 GCA_030591305.1 Pseudomonadota bacterium | reverse complement strand
GCCACCATATAGTGTTCGTTGTAGGGGAAAATTACCTTGGCGGGTATGGGCTGGGCACCCTCGGCCCGCAGCACCAGTTTGCTGTCGATGTTAGAGCGCACAATATGGCGAATACCCCGGTGCACCAACAAATCAGCGTAGCGCCGGATGGGAGAAGTAAAATGAGCATAAGCGGCGTAGTGCAGGCCAAAATGGCCCTTGTTGTCGGGCTGGTACACGGCCTGCCTGAGGGAGCGCAGCATCATGGTCTGAATGACCGAGGCATCCTCGCGCTCCTCGACCTGCTGCAACAACTCCTGGTAGTGTTCCGGTGTGGGCTTCTCACCACCGCGCAGGTCCAGACCCAGCTCCCCTAAAAATCCACGTAAATTCTCCAGCCGCTCTTCCCCCGGGCCCTCGTGCACCCGGTACAAAATAGGCAATTTGCTGGCTTCGAAGAAGTTGGCCGCAGCCACGTTGGCACTGAGCATGCACTCCTCGATTAGCTTGTGGGCATCGTTGCGCACCACCGGTACGATGGCCTCTATTTTACGTTGCTCATCGAAAATGATGCGCGTTTCCACCGTGTCAAAGTCGATGGCACCGCGCCGGTCTCGTGCCGCCCGCAGAACTTTGTACAGCTTATGCAGGCGCAGCAGGTCGGGAACCCGGCGCTTGTCTACGTCTGGATGGCCACCCTTTTCCAACACCTCACCGACCTGTGTATAGGTCAAGCGGGCGTGGGAGTGAATAATGCTCTCGTGGAAGCGGTAGCTGCGCAGTGCTCCCAACTCGGTGAGTTCCATCTCGCAGACCATCGCCAACCTGTCCACCGCCGGCTTTAGCGAACACAGACCGTTGGACAAGGCCTCGGGCAACATGGGTACAACACGTTCGGGAAAATACACAGAGTTGCCCCTCAGGGCCGCCTCTTCATCCAGCGCCGAGCCGGGACGTACATAGTGGGACACATCGGCGATGGCCACCCACAGATGCCAGCTGCCGTCGCTGTGTTGCTCACAATACACCGCATCGTCAAAATCCCGGGCATCCTCACCGTCTATAGTGACAAAAGCCAGCTTGCGCAGGTCTATGCGATGCTTTTTGTCTTCTTCGCGGGGCTCGCTCTCCAAATGCCCCGCTTCATCACGTACCGCATCGGGCCACTCCCAGGGAATACCGTGGGAGCGAATGGCCACATCAATTTCAAGACCTGGATCGAGGTGGTCGCCCAACACCTCGATCACAGTGCCCCGTGCCTGGAAGTTGCGCACGGGGTAATCGGTAATCTTCACCGTGACAATCTGTCCGGACCTGGCCCCACCTTTCTCCTTCGGCGGGATTAATATCTGGTGATTGATACGGTTGTTATCGGGCACGACCGAACCAATGCCACTCTCCTCGACATAACGACCGACAATATTTTCATGCCCGCGGACCAGCACCTCTACCACCTTGCCTTCCTGGCGACCGCGCCTGTCGACACCGGTGATGGTGACCAGCACCTCATCGCCATCGAATACAAACTGCATCTGACGGGCACTGAGATACACATCTTCCGGCTTTCCGACGGGCTTTTCATCACCCTCGCCAGCCCGGTCCAGCTGGGGAATGGCAAAACCATAGCCGTCGCGATGACCCTGCACCTTGCAACGCAACAAATGCATTTTATCCACCAGGCCATAGGCATCCCGGCGATTAACCATCAACTGGCCGTCGCGCTCCATGGCACGCAGGCGCTTGCGCAGGGCTTCCACCTGCTCGTAGTCCTCAAGCCCCAACTTTTTGCATATCTTGTTATGGTTCAGGGGCTTGTCAGCTTCCCTGAGCAGCTCGAGAATAGCCTCGCGACTGGGAATGGGGTTTTCATAACGCTGCGCTTCGCGCTGGGCGTGAGGATCGGCGATTTTGCCTTTTTTGGCCATGGGGTGGGGTAATTCCTAGTTTAAGTTTTGAATTTATCGTTTGTATCGTTCATATTATACGCGAGGATTGACAAAGCCGCGCGAGAAAAGTAAAGTCCGCGCCCTCAGATGACGCCGTGTGCGACATTTGCAGGGCCCAGGTGGTGTTGTGGTAGACACTGGACGAAGTCCAGCAACTGCCAGTAACGGGGGCAGTAGAAAATCCATCTAAGTTTTTATGCCCAGGTGGTGAAATTGGTAGACACGCTAGCTTCAGGTGCTAGTGCTCTTACGGGCGTGGAGGTTCAAGTCCTCTTCTGGGCACCATTTTAAGTCTTTGTTTTTATTGAATCTCGCCTTAGTCATAAACTGATTCCAATGTGACCATTAAATCCAGTTTATCGTACGCAGTGCTTCAACGCATTCAAACTCACGCAGGTTATTAGTAACGACGGTAAGCCCCTCACTTCGGGCATGCCCCGCAATATGGAGGTCATTAACACCGATAGGTGTACCTTTGCGTTCAAGGTCCGCTCGAATATCACCGTAATGACCGGCGGCTTTAGGATCATAATCAAGTACATCCAAGCGAGAGATAAAATCGTCAACCCGATGCCGGTTCCGTTCTATCTGTGCGCTTTTCTCTACCCCATGCAGGAGCTCGGCCATCGTTATGGAACTGATACACATCTGACCAACGTGACTGTTAAATACATCAATGAGTTCAACGGGTTTACGTTTAATAACGTAAATAACAATATTCGTATCCAGCATAAATTTGAGCATTAAAACGCTTCTCTCTCAGGTTGCTCTTGAGAGGCACGCTCTGTCATGAAATCATCGCTGACTGTTTCCTGCGATAAAAAGAAACTATCCCATGCATTATCAACGGGAGATAAAATACGATCCCTGCCCACAACACGGACAATGACCTTTTTCACCGTATCGGGAAAACGTGTCTGGGCGGGCAGTCTGACCGATTGTGTACGGTTATTTTCAAAAACAGATCCAATTGGCATGGTCATTCTCCCAGGTAATTCTACAATGCTCTTTGCATGCCATACACTCGTATATAGCAATAGTATATAGCGCCCTTTAAAATGTCAATCCCAGCCCTAAACATGAACAGACTTGCTTACGCGGGATAGGACTTCCTGTCCGAAAATACGGCCTGGAAAATATCTTTTAGAGTATTAATGATGGGTATCATGGTATATATAATCACTAAGTCAAACAAATATAGACAATAGATACTTTATAACAGATTATTATAATAGATATACTTCCAACCATTCATAATAATAAACTTTTCAAATAAGTCTATGTGTAATAGAATATAGCAACACGATATAACAGACTTTTAATATTTTAAAATGAATACATTAAAGCCCTCTGGTGCCACTACAGCCTCCCCCCTGGAAGGGATCGATACCGAAGCGTTGCTAAACGAAATACACCAACGTGTATCCACGGCACAAAAAAAAGCCTCCATGGCGGCACAATCAGCAAATTTCGCGCCCATTGAGGAAGCGGGGCCGCGCATACGTCATGAGCGCAAAAAGCAGGGACTAACCCTGAATGAGCTTTGTGAGTTGTCGGGCGTTGCCTACACCACACTGAGCAAAATTGAACAGGGCCATCCAAGTGCCCGGCTCGATAGCGTAGGGAATGTAGCTCACGCCCTGGGTATGAAATTGTGGATAGGATGACATCATGCCAACAAAAACTGAACGTGTTGCTCAAGTTTTCTACAACCAACGGCTGGCGGGAATACTTGCCAAAACCAATGACGGCTTCGAGTTTACCTACGATGACAACTATTTAGCAGGCGGAACACCCATTGCCTTCACTTTCCCTTTACGCGAAGCGCCCTTCAGGCATACACGCCTACCCGGTTTTTTCGAAAACCTGGTGTCCGAGGGGTGGTTGCGGAAGCTACAGTCACGGGAACAGAAGATCGACGAGAATGACCGGTTTGGCTTATTACTAATGAACGGACGGGACTTGGTTGGCGCTGTCACTATCGTTCCTATTGATGAATGACAACGAATCATGAGCACTGAATATTGCAAAATCAGCTTAAAGACGCTGACCGGGAAACAAAGCAAGCCCGGTTACGACAATGTTGAATTTAAGGCGCTATTTGGTAGCACCAGGGTCAACCCGTGCCTCCCATTCTCACGCTCTGAATTCTTCCAGAGCAGCAAGGCGAACACCCAGGGCATGTCGATTTCCGGGGCACAGCAGAAGCTATCTCTGAGGGAAGACCATAAACATAAACTGGTCACTACTGCCGAAGGGGGGGAGTACATACTCAAGCCCAGCCCTGAAGCCTATCCCCATGCTGCCGAAAACGAGCACGCCGCTATGCAAGTTAGCCGACTTATCGGCATTGAAACCGCCCAATGTGGGCTTGTGACCTTCGATGGTGGCGAGCTGGTGTATATCACCAAGCGGTTTGACCGGCTTGATGATGGAAGCAAACGCCATCAAGAAGACCTGATGCAGTGCTTCGATCTACCCAGTGACGACAAATACGACAAGACCTACGAAGAGGCTGGCAAACTCATCAACAAGGTGACCAATGGTAAACAAGCCGTTGTGTTGGACTTTGTTCGACGGGTGATCCTCGCTTATGTTACCGGCAATGACGACCTGCATTTAAAGAACTTCAGTGTTGCGCGCCTTGCTGGCAACACCAGCCAATTCTACGACAAGCTAACCCCAAACTATGATTACTTATTTTGCGATGCTTTGCGAACCGACGACAAAGGCACGGGCCTATTGGCGCTGGGACTGCTGCACGACCAGGAAGACGGCGATGAAAGCTTTACCGATACATATAAACACTATGGCTATTACACAGGCTACGATTTCCTTGAATTGGGCCGACGGCTTGGCTTGCAGGAAAAACCCATACGAAGCTTCATTACCAAGCTGAAGACTAATCAGAAAAAAATTACAAATCTGATCGATCACAGCTATATGCCGGACAATATGAAAACACGCGCAATCAAACTGGTAGAATCTCGCATTCGAGCCATGCAGATCATCCAAGCAGTTGACCAGTGAAATAGCTCTTTGCTGAGTTGATAGTTAGAGGCTACGGCAGATAAGTGGGAGCTCAAGCAGGATTGAGGGAGCTAGCCCCGCAACAGGGATTGAGCTCTATTTCGAAATTGCCTACCTGCTTGGAATCCCCCTCACAAAGCGAAATTCATTTCAGCTATCGAGGAAAGGCTTTTCTGGCGCCCTGGACATATGCTTATAAATCCTTCTTACTTTCGACAAAAAAATCCTGAGTGGTGACAATGGCGCCAAATGCCATGCCCCTGTCGTCCACGGCCATTCATAACTGCCCGCTCTCCACCGACAATACCTGAACTCCAGTTACAGGCGACCAAACTCAAGG
>JAUVBI010000032.1 GCA_030591305.1 Pseudomonadota bacterium | reverse complement strand
TCACCGCGCGGCATGCCGCAGATTGAAGTAACCTTCGACCTGGATGCCAATGGTATTTTGCATGTGTCAGCCAAGGACAAGGCGACGGGTAAAGAGCAGACTATTCGCATCACAGCCTCCGGCGGCCTGAGCGATGAAGATATCGAGAGTATGATTGCCGACGCAGAAGCGAATGCTGAGGCCGATGCCAAGTTCGAGGAGCTGGTCGCTGCGCGCAATACCTGTGAGGGTTTGATGCACGCATCGAAGAAAACTCTGGAAGAGGCGGGCGAGCACGCCACTGACGACGAGAAGGCAGCCATTGAGGCCGCTGTCTCCGAAGCAGAGGAAGCGCTTAAAGGTGATGACAAGGAAGCCATTGACGCGGCAGCTGCCAAGTTGACCGAAGCGACAAGCCCGGTAGCAGAGAAGATGTATGCTGCCCAGGCAGCGTCTGCAGAGGCTGCGGGCGCAGCAGATGCACAGCAGGATGAACAGCCTGTAGAAGGTGACGTTGTCGATGCGGAGTTTGAGGAAGTAAAAGACGAAGAGAAGTAAGCGTCTCTTCAAGGGGCGGCCCCGGGTCGCCCCACACATTCTGACAACGCGGGACATAAGTGCCCGCGTAGTCGTTTCAGAAACAAAGGATAAAAGCACCAGAACTGACTATGTCAAAACGCGATTATTACGAAATACTGGGTGTCAAAAAAGGCACCGATGCCAAGGATATCAAGAAGGCCTATCGCCGGATTGCGATGAAGTATCATCCCGACCGCAATCCCGATGCCCCCGATGCCGAGGATAAGTTCAAGGAGGCATCCGAGGCCTACGAAATCTTGTCGAACAGTGAAAAACGTGCCGCGTACGACCAGCATGGCCATGCCGGTGTAGATCCCAGCATGGGCGGCGGTGCTGGCGGTTTTGGCGGTGGTAATTTCAGTGATATTTTTGGTGATGTGTTTGGTGACATATTTGGTGGTGGTGGTGGCGGCGGCCGTGGTCGCGGTGGCCCCCAGCGGGGCTCAGATCTGCGCTATACCCTGGATATCTCTCTGGAACATGCAGTTAAAGGCACAACCATTGAAATCCGCGTACCGACCCTGGTGGGCTGTGAAGAGTGTGATGGCTCGGGTGCACGCAAGGGCAGCTCTCCCACTACCTGTGGTACTTGTGGTGGTGCCGGCCAGGTTCGCATGCAGCAGGGCCTGTTTCAGGTGCAGCAAACCTGCCCTACCTGTCGTGGTAGAGGCAAGAGTATCAGCGACCCCTGTGGCAAGTGTCATGGCCAGGGCCGTGTAGAGCAAACCAAAACCCTGTCGGTCAAAGTACCACCGGGTGTCGACACGGGTGATCGTATTCGCCTGTCAGGTGAGGGTGAAGCAGGGCCAGAGGGCGGGCCTGCTGGCGACCTGTTCGTGCAAATGTCTGTTATGCAGCACCCGATCTTTGAAAGAGACGGCAAGCACCTGTATTGTGAAATTCCTATTACCTTCGCCGATGCCGCTCTGGGCGGAGAATTGGAGGTGCCCACCCTGGATGGCCGGGTAAAACTGAAAATTCCAGCCGAGACCCAGACCGGGAAGCTGTTCCGCTTGCGTGGCAAGGGTGTTAAGCCGGTACGCGGTGGCAGCATCGGTGACTTGATGTGTAGAGCCGTCATAGAAACACCGATTAAGCTGAACAAGGCGCAAAAGAAGTTGTTCGAGGAGCTACAGGAGAGCCTGGGCGAGAGTGGCAAGTCCCACTCGCCGAGGCAACACAGCTGGTTTGAAGGTGTGAAGACCTTTTTTGATGATATGAAATCATGACAGTAAAAGTAGGCGTAACCGGCGCTGCCGGTAGAATGGGTCGAACCCTGATAGAGGCGATTATGCTCGCTGACAATATCGAGTTGGCAGCGGCGATTGAGCGTCCGGACAGCACACTGATTGGCGCAGACGCCGGTGAGCTGGCGGGGCAGGGCAAGTGTGGAGTCGCCCTGGTGGGTAATCTGGCGGCGGTAATTGACCAGATCGACGTGCTCATTGATTTTACGGTTCCCGCCGCCACTCTGGAAAATACAAAATGGTGTGCCGAAAATGGCAAAGCCATTGTTATTGGTACCACGGGCTTTACCCCGCAGCAGCAGGCGGAGTTGGAGCTGGGCAGTCGGGGGGTACAAGTCTGCCAGGCGTCAAATTATAGCGTGGGAGTCAATCTCTGTTTTGAGCTGCTTGATACGGCGGCTCGGGTGCTGGGCGAAGAATCTGATATCGAAATTTATGAGGCCCATCACCGTCATAAAGTGGATGCACCCTCGGGCACTGCCCTGAGTATGGGTGAGGTGGTTGCCAGTGCCCTGGGCCGCAATCTGGCCGATGTGGCAGTATACGGTAGAGAGGGGCAGACCGGTGCACGCAGTCGGGACACAATTGGCTTTGCCACGGTGCGTGCGGGGGATATCGTGGGAGACCACACTGTCACCTTTGCGGCAGAGGGTGAGCGGGTAGAAATTACCCATAAGGCCTCCAGCCGCATGTCATTCGCGAGAGGCGCTGTGCGAGCCGCAGGCTGGCTGGTTGAGCAAACCCCCGGCCTGTTTGATATGCGCGATGTATTGGGTTTTCGGAGCGCAGAATAATGAGCGACTTTATCGTCAATATCGATGAAACAAACGCTGCACAGCTTCTTATTGAAGAGTCGCACAAACGCCCGGTAGTGGTCGATTTCTGGGCAGATTGGTGTGAGCCCTGCAAGGTGCTTATGCCCTTGCTGGAAAAAATCGCCAATGAGTATCAGGGCGCCTTCCTGTTAGCAAAAGTGAATGCTGACGAGCAGCAGGGCATTACCCAGCAGTTTGGCGTTCGCAGTCTGCCAACGGTCATGGTCATTCAGAATGGCCAGCCGGTGGACGGTTTCACCGGAGCCCAGAGTGAACAACAGGTGCGGGAGGTATTGTCCAAATACCTTCCCAAGCCATGGGATGCCCTGTTGGGGCAAGCCAGGGATGCTATGGACCAAGGCGATTTTTCCACTGCCCTGGCACCCTTGCGCCAGGCCTGGAACGAATCAAATAAGCTGCATGAAATTACTATTACCTACGTGCACGCACTCATTGAATCCAAACGGCTGGATGAAGCCGAGACGGTTCTGGCAGACATTCGCATGGCCGATCACGATGCAGCCTATGAGCAGTTGCTCGCACAGCTGAAAATAAAGCGCGAGGCGGCCAAATCACCTGAAGTTGAGGCTCTGGAGCAGCAGTTGCAGGTCGACCCGGACAATCTGGACCTGCGTTGTCAACTGGCCGTGCAGCACACCAGCTCCGGCCATTACAAGGAGGCCATGGAATATCTGATTGGCGTTCTGCTTATAGATAAGGAGCACGCCGGCGGAGCCACTAAAAAGACCTTGCTGGACACCATTGCCAGCCTGGGCAAGGGCGATCCTCTGGCGGTAGAATTTCAGCGTAAACTGTACAGTATGCTCTATTGAGGGCAGCCTCGGCCTGGGTTGGGCCGAGGATGGGCTCTACGGTCAATAAAAATGTCGCAGTGAATCCTTGTCTTGTAGCGCATGAGTCGCTAAGGTACATGCCGCATTAATTAAAAACATACTCAAAAGTCAAAAGCTCGCTCCCGAGGTTCTTTTATGGGGTTTTCCCAACGCTGGATTTTGTCACCACTGCGCCTGCTGGTGTTGTTGAGCGGGGTGTCTGTTCTTGCAGGCTGTGGGGCAGATAAAGCGGCCGTAGTGCTAGCTGCACCACAGGCTGGCAGCGCCGAACTTGAGGCCCATTCCGCCGAATTTGAGCGCGGCGTGGTACAGGTCACCGAGGGTGTCTACGTCGCTATTGGCTATGCCCTGGCCAATACCATCATGATTGTGGGCGATGACGGCGTCATTATTGTCGACACCACCGAATCGATGAGTGCGGCGCGCAGGATCAAGGCAGAATTCGATAAGATTACCGACAAGCCGGTAAAAGCCATCATTTATACCCACAACCATTCGGACCATATCTTTGGGGCCAAGGTATTCGCCCCCGATGGCGATGTGCCAGTCTACGCCCACGTATCCACCTGGGCCCATATCGAGCGGATTATGAATGTGTTGCGCCCGGTAATAGGGGTGCGCTCCTACCATATGTTTGGCAGCTACCTGGAGTCGGGTGGCGAGCGCGTCGTGAACGATGGCATAGGCCCGGCCCTGGACCATAGCATTGACGGTGGCTCGGATATTTACGGGCTGATCAAGCCCACACATACATTCAGCGATACCATGGAAGTCACCATAGCGGGTCGCCGTCTGCAACTGATTCACAGCCCCGGCGAGACCGATGATCAAATTGTGGTGTGGTTACCCGATGAGCGTGTACTGCTGCCGGGCGATAATGTCTATAAAGCGTTTCCAAACTTGTACACTATCAGGGGCACCCGTTACCGTGACGTGTTGAAATGGTCTGCAACGGTGGGCCAAATGCGCCAGTTGAGGGCGGAGTATCTGGTGCCAAGCCATACCCGGCCCGTTATCGGCGCCGCAAAAATTGACGACATACTCGGTGTCTATGGCGACGCCATCCAATATGTGCATGACCAGACTGTCCGTGGAATGAACCAGGGTCTGGATGCCCAGGAGTTGGCCGAGACAATCAAGCTGCCTCCCCACCTGGCTTCACACCCCTGGCTGCAACCTTTTTACGGCACAGTTTCCTGGTCTGTACGTTCTGTATACAGTGGCTATCTGGGCTGGTTTGACGGTAACAGCACAACACTTTTTCCCACAGCAAAAACGCAGCGTGCCCAGCGCTTGGTGGGCTTAAGTGGCGGTGCGGAGTCAGTACTTAAGGCGGCACAAGAGAGCCTGGATGGCGGTGACCCCCAGTGGGCCGCCGAGCTGACCGACCTGTTGCTACAGGCACAGTCGGCTAATACCGAGCAGGCAAAACAGCTAAAGGCGCTGTCCCTGCGAGAGCTTGCTGGTGCCACGCCCAACCCCAATGCCCGAAATTGGTATCTCACGGACGCGCTGGTGTTAGAGGGAAAGATAACGATAGAGGGTTCCGGGGTAAATGCCGAGGTGACCCCTGAGCAGGCTGAATTCGTCAAGGGCTTTCCCATTGAGGGAATTCTGAATGCCATGGCCGTCAATCTGAATCCTGTGGCGAGTGCCGGTGTAGATCAGAGTGTAGTTTTTGAGTTTCCAGACCAGGACAAACGGTTCCAGGTACATGTTAGAAACCAGGTGGCTGTAGTGCGTAAGCTGGCCGCAGATACCAAGTTGGCAGGCCTGGAGGCGATGGTAATCAGGGTTAACGCCAGTGACTGGGTCGATCTGGTAACCGGGCAAAAAGGTTTCCCATTGGCATTGGTCAATGGCACTATTTCAGTAGAAGGTGGCTTGTCGGATACAGGGGAACTGTTGAGTTTCCTTAAGTTGTTCCGGGCCGATTAACTAAGAGGGTTAACTATGGATACTTCATTTTCTCCGCAGGATATTGAATTTCGCGATGAGGTCAGGGCTTTTTTTGCCGAGCATTATACTCAGGATATACAAGATCGCGCGGTAAATCCCGATACGTTTAGAGAGGCGGTGGTCGAGTGGCAAAAAATATTGCACAAGCAGGGCTGGATTGCTCCAGGCTGGCCGGTGGAGTACGGCGGCACCGGCTGGAACTCCACACAAAAATTTATTTATGACAGTGAGCGTGCCGCAGCGGGGGTTCGGGATGTGGTTCCCTTCGGCCTGACCATGGTGGCACCGGTTATTTATACTTTCGGTACGCAGGAGCAGAAAGAGAAGTTTCTGCCCCGTATTTTGGCAACCGATGACTGGTGGTGCCAGGGTTATTCTGAAACCGGTTCGGGTTCAGACCTGGCATCGCTCAAAACGAAGGCAGAAGTGGATGGCGATGACTATATTGTCAACGGTGCCAAGGTGTGGACCACCTATGCACAATATGCAGATTGGATTTTTTGCCTGGTTCGTACCAATTCAGAGGGTAAGAAGCAGCAGGGCATCACCTTTTTGCTGATCGATATGAAAACCCCGGGCATTACCGTTAACCCCATTGTTTCCATTGATAGCCACCACAGTTTGAATGAGGTGGTGTTTGAAAATGTACGTGTTCCCATGGCCAACAGAATTGGTGAACAGGACAAGGGCTGGACCTATGCTAAGGCCCTGCTGGCCCATGAGCGTACCGGTATTGCTGGTGTGTCAGATTCCATTCGCAACCTGGCAGAGGTTCGCACGTTCGCCGAACAGGAAATTAACGGTGGCAAGACCCTGGCCTGTGACCCGATGTTCCAAAATCGCCTGTCCAATATCGAAATTGACCTGATGGCATTGGAGTATACAGAGCTGAGAGTGCTGGCGACTGTGGCTGCAGGGGGCGCGCCGGGTGCGGAGTCCTCGATGTTGAAGATTAAGGGCACCGAGATGCAGCAGGCTATCCAGTCATTGCGCATGGAAGTAGCGGCTTACTATCAGGGTGTTTTGCCGAATGATTTAACGGCTGAGCAGTTGGGCAACAACTTTGGCAGCCAAGCACGCCAGTCCTATATGTATGGCAGGGCTGCGACGGTATATGGCGGATCCAATGAAATCCAGAAGAATATTATCGCCAAAGCGGTGCTTGGGCTCTAACAAAGAATTGGCTGGAGAGTTAACGAGATGAATTTCGAATTTACTGAAGAACAAATTATGCTGCGCGATAGCGTAGAGCGTTATATGCGTGAGGATTATGACTTTGAGGCGCGGCGCACAATCGCAGACTCAGAGCAGGGCATGAGCAACGATAACTGGCAAACGTTTGCCGAGTTGGGTTGGTTGTCTATCCCCTTCGCAGAAGAGCACGGAGGCTTCGGCGGCAATGCCGTGGATATGATGCTTGTGATGGAGGAGTTTGGTAAAGGCTTGTTACTCGAGCCCTATATAGCCACCGTGTTACTGTTTGGCGCTGTACTGCAAAAAAGCGCAAACCGGGAAGCACAGAATACTTTCATCCCCAAAATTATCGATGGTAGTTGCCAGGGTGCACTCGCCTATCTAGAGCGCCAGAGTCGCTTCGAATTGTGCGATGTGATGACCACCGCAAGCACCGAAGCCGATGGCTTTAGGTTGAATGGCGAGAAAGTTGTTGTGTTTAATGGCGCCAACGCAGACCAGCTAATTGTCTCCGCTCGCACCAGCGGCGAGCAGAGCGACGAGAGCGGTATTAGTTTGTTCCTGGTTTCTGCCGATGCGGCAGGTGTGGAGCGCAGCAGCTACCGTCTTATGGATGGGCAAAAGGTTGCCAACATTGTCTTTAAGGATGTTAGCCTTGCCAGCGATGCCCTACTGGGCGAACTGGGTGGCGGCCATGAGCTTTTGACCGCTGTAGCAATGGAGGCTAATCTTGCAATGGCGGCAGAAGCGTTGGGTATTATGGGGCAACTAAATGCCAAGACGCTGGAGTACACCAAGACCCGGGAACAGTTTGGTGTCGCCATTGGCAGCTTTCAGGCCCTGCAACATAGAATGGTTGATACTTTTATGGATTATGAACAAACCAAGTCGCTGTTGTATCGCGCCATCTGTGCGCTGACCAGCGGAGAGGAAGATGCAGCCACCGCCGTCCATGCCTTGAACGTCATGGTAGATCGAGCTGGCACTCGGGTTTACGCCGAGGCCATCCAGTTGCACGGTGGCATGGGGCTTACAGACGAACTGGATATAGGGCATTACGCCAAGCGACTGATGATGATTATCACTACATTTGGCAACGGTGATTATCATCAGGCTAAATTTAACGCCATTCGCTACAACTAAATTTACCTAAGGAGAAAAAAATGAAACTCGGCATTTTAATGGGTTATTCCGGCAAGCAGATCCATATCCCCATGGACATCATTAAACATGCGGAATCCCTGGGATACGATTCGGTGTGGACTGCGGAGGCCTATGGCAATGACGCAGTGACAACAGCGACCTGGGTATTGGCCCAGACCGAGAAAATTCGGGTGGGTACTGCAATTATGCAAATGCCTGCGCGTACACCGGCCATGTGTGCGATGACCGCCATGTCTTTGTCTCAGATGTCTGGCGGCCGTTTTATTGCCGGGCTTGGTGCCTCCGGCCCGCAGGTTATTGAAGGGTGGCATGGCGTACCCTATGGCAAGCCGGTAACGCGCACCAAAGAATATATCCAGATTATGCGCAAAATTATGGAAAGAGAAGGTCCTGTTGAGTTTGATGGCTCTATTTATCAATTGCCCAACAAGGGTGAAGGCACCACGGGCCTGGGCAAGCCTCTGAAGTCGATTCTTGATGCTGACCCCAATATCCCTATCTATACGGCTTCAATTACGCCAGCGGGTTTGCGCTGTGCCGGTGAAGTGGCCGACGGTGTGTTCCCCGTGTGGATGGACCCCAGCAAATATAATGTTATTGGCGACCACGTTGAGGCAGGCTTTGCCAAGGCTGGTAATGGCAAGAGCCTGGATAGTTTTGACATTGCACCCTTCGTCTCCGTCGCGATGAACGATGACCTGGATGCCGCTTTTGATTCCCTGCGCCCCTGGCTGGCACTGTACATCGGCGGCATGGGTGCCAAGGGCAAGAATTTCTATCATGACTACGCCACTCGCCTGGGCTTTGGTGAAGAGGCAACACGTATTCAGGACCTTTACCTCGCCGGGGACAAGGCGGAAGCGACCGCACTGGTGCCCAATGAATTACTGGATGCCGTGTCTCTGGTTGGACCAAAGGAGCGAATTATTGAGCGCCTCGCCCCCTGGAAAGAGGCCGGAAAGCGTGGTGAAGTGGGAACCATGTTAATCGGTGTGCATGACAAAGCCGTGCTGGAACTGCTGGCAAACGAAATACTGTAATGGATGTAGTCGATAAAGTTGCTGTTGTTACCGGTGGCGCCAACGGTATCGGCAAGGCGCTGTGTGAGCGGTTTCATGCGGAGGGCGCCCGGGTGGTTGTGGTCGTCGACCTCGAGGAGGCAAACGCGAAGCTGGTAGCCGATGCGATAGGTGGCGAAGCCTTCGGTGTTAATGTCAGGGATGAAAGCCAACTGCTGAGCATGGTGCAAGATGTTGAGTCCCGTCACGGTGCTATTGACCTGTTTTGCAGTAATGCCGGTATTATCGCGGGGGATGGTGCGCCCTGGTGGGCGACTTCTGCCAGCAATGATACCTGGCAGGCCATGTGGGAAATTCACGTCATGGCACATGTCTATGCGGGCAGGGCGTGCCTGCCGGGTATGATAGAACGCGGCTCGGGATATTTTTTGAATACTATTTCTGCGGCCGGCCTGCTTAACCAGATTGGCGATGCAGCGTACTCTACAACCAAACATGCAGCCTTGGGTTTTGCCGAGGCTATGGCCATTACACATCGCGATGACGGGATCAAGGTGTCTGCATTGTGTCCCCAGGCAGTTGCCACGCGGATGATCGGCGATAGCAAAGATGGTGGTAACGCGGGGGTTGATGGAGTGCTCACGGTAGAGCAGGTCGCCGACGAAGTGATACAGGGGTTGGCTACTGAGCAGTTCCTGATACTGCCGCATAAGGAAGTGGCGGAATACCGGCGTAGAAAGACAGAAAGTTATGATCGCTGGCTGGGTGGCATGTCTAAAATGCGCCGCCACTTCGGCAACCCAAAATTATAGTGCACAAAATTATAGTGCCAGGCATGCTGCAAAGACCTTAAACGATGGATAAACACGAACGCTTCGCGCGCACAATACTCAATGGCTTTGAATCATACTTCGCTGATTTCCAGAATATCACCCTGGCGGCAAAGTCTCGTTTCGAGAACGGCGACTGGCAGGGAATGCACCGTGCCTCCACCCATCGTATTGATCTTTATAAGCAGAAAACCAACAAAATATTTGAATATGTTGAGCTGATTGCCGGTGACCAGCTGCGAGATTTCAAGTTCTGGAGCGAAGCCAGGAAAAGCTACGCCAAGTTGGTTGAAGGGCATAACAATTTCGAGATAGCAGAGACATTTTTTAATTCGGTATACTGTGCTGTATTCAAGCATCGAAAAATTCGCGATGAACATGCTTTTGTATTTTCTCCTCAGGCCGACCTTCCCAGCACGGGTGTAAATTCAGTCTTCAAGTCATATCGCCTGGAGGGGTCCCTGCGTTCATTGTTGCAACAGTTGCTACAGGATTACAGCTTCAGTTCACCCTACGAAAACTTGTCGCGTGACATTGATAGTATTATCTCAGTGGTTGAGAACTATTTGATACCACGGTTTGAACTGTCTGATGAGGGTGTCGAACTTCAGACACTGGAGCATCACTTTTTCAGAAACAAGGGCGCCTATATTGTCGGGCGTATTGTATCTGGAGCCAATTCCATGCCCTTTGTTTTTCCGCTGCTCAAAAATGAAGCGGGGGATGTCTATGTAGATACGGTGTTGTTCGGCGCCGATAAAGTGAGTGTGATTTTCAGCTTCACACGGTCGTATTTTATGGTGGATGCCACGGTGCCGTCGCAGTACATACTCTTTTTGCAGCAGTTGATGCCCGCCAAACCAATTTCAGAGATATACAGTTCTCTGGGCTACAACAAGCACGGAAAAACCTATTACTATCGTTGTGCTTTTCGACATATGAAAAATACTACCGACCAGTTTATTATCGCGCCGGGTATCAAAGGTATGGTGATGAGCGTTTTTACCCTGCCTTCCTACGACTTTGTTTTTAAGATAATCAAAGACAAGTTTACACCGCCCAAGGAAATGACCCGGGATCAGGTGAAGGAAAAGTATCGCCTGGTTAAGCGAGGCGACAGGGCTGGCAGAATGGCCGATACTCAGGAGTTCACTAACCTGGCATTTGCCCGAAACCGCTTTTCCGATGAGTTAATAAAAGAGCTACACGAGGTGGCACCCTCATTAATAGAAGAGCACGGTACGGCTTTGATCATCAAACATGTCTATGTTGAACGCCGTATGACCCCCTTGAACCTATATCTCAACGATGCCACCGATGAGCAGGTGGTGGCGGTGATGGATGAGTACGGCAATGCCATCAAGGAATTGGCATCGGCTAATATTTTCCCGGGCGATATGTTACTGAAGAACTTTGGCGTGACCCGGCATGGCCGCGTGGTGTTTTACGACTATGACGAAATTGTTCCCTTAACAGAGTGCAATTTCCGGAAAATACCGGAGCCCAGAACTGAAGAGGAAGAGATGGCGAGTAAACCCTGGTATACCGTGCGTGCCAATGACATCTTTCCGGAGGAATTTCGTTTGTTTTTTTCCGGTAATCAGCGAGCCCGAAAGATTTTTGACCAAATCCACAGTGATATCTATGAAGCATCGTTCTGGAGCGGTCTACAGGACAAAATCAATGCTGGGCACATAGAAGATTTTTTCCCCTACCGTCGTAAGTTTCAGTTCAGTCGTGAAATCAAAAAGGTGGCGTAGGCGTAATGGCTAGTATCTATGTAATTCGTCACGGGCAGGCTTCTTTTGGTGAGGAGAACTATGACAAGCTCTCTACACTGGGTTGTCGTCAGGCCGTTGTTCTCGGTGAGTACTTAAGAGATTGCGGCATCCACTTCGATGCGACCTACAGTGGCGATTTACAGCGGCAGTGCAAGACCGCTGAGTTGGCGACCTCTGCGCAGCCGCAAAGTGCAGATCATTCTATCGATCCGCGGTTTAATGAAATTCGGAACGAGGAGCAGTTCGAGGTGTTGCTGCCTATGGTGCTGGACAATAACCTCGCTTTGCAGGCGCTGATCGATAAGGGCTTGAGTTCCAGCAAGGATTACCAGAAGGTTCTCAAGGACGTTTTTAATTACTGGGTTTCTCCCTCCTGCCCCAAATCTGAAATACAGAGCTGGGCAGATTACAACGCCAATGCAGGACGTGCACTGCAGGACATTATCCGCACCCAGGGCGCTGGCAAGACTATTGGGCTATTCACCTCTGGGGGCACTATCGCGACAATCGTTGCACAAGTTCTCGGCCTGGGTAGTGAGCATGTCTACAGTTTTTATGAGCCGGTTATAAACTGCTCCGTTACGCAACTATTTTACAGCGGGGATAGAGTGTCACTCTCCTATTTTAACGACCACTCCTTCCTGGACTTGTTGGGTTTTCAAAAGGGTGAAAAGCTGGTGACGTACCGCTAGTGGATATTTTTTTGGTGCGCCACGGCGAGGCCGCTGCGAGTTGGGGGCAGGACCCAGACCCGGGGCTGAGTACTCTGGGTGAGCAGCAAGCTCTCACCGCCGCGCAGCTATTGTTGCCCAGAATAGGGTCGGATACGGGCTTGGTTAGCAGTCCTCTGCAGCGTGCCCGCGAAACAGCACAGCCTCTCGCTAAAACACTGGGGCTGGACATTGCTATCGATGATGCCTTTCGCGAAATACCCGCACCGGTTCCCCTTGCCGAGCGAAAAACATGGTTGCGGGGCTTTATGCAGCAGAGCTGGTGTGATCAGCCGGATGAGTTGCTAGCCTGGCGTGATTGCGCCCTGAGGAAATTGCTTGAACTGAAAACCCCCACTGTGGTTTTTACCCATTTTTTGGTGTTGAATGCGATTGTTGGCAGTATTTCCGGGCATGCTGAAACCCTGTATTTTTGGCCGGATAATGCATCGATTACCCACCTGAACCTGAAAGAAGACGGGTCTCTTGAGCTGCTATCCCTGGGAGCTCAGATGGATACTGTGGTCAACTAGAGTCAACTCGACTCAATGGGCCTAAGTAGTGACTCCTGGGCAGTGGAGGCGATCAGTACACCCTCTCTATTATAAAAACTTCCGCGGCTGAACCCGCGATTACCGGCGGCACTGGGGCTATCCATTGAGTACAGCAGATACTCGTCGGCCCTGAAATCCCGGTGAAACCACAGGGCGTGATCCAGGCTGGCCATCTGCATATTTGCACTGTGCCCGGTATAGGGGTGTGGGCAAAGCGCAGTGCCCAGTAGTGCGAAGTCTGACATATACGCCAGTATGGTCTGGTGCCTGCTGCGGTCATCCCCCAGGTCTCCCAAGGCGCGAAACCAGGCGTGTTGCTCTGGTTCTGTGGGCTGTGGGTCCAGGTAGTCGCGACGATTTACCGCCATCCGCTCGATGGGTTCCACGGTAGGGGCTTGAAACTTATCGGGATATTTTTTGGCCATCTCGCACCAGAATTCATGGTCGGACTGTAATTCCTCTGGAGGGGGCATGTGGGGCATATCAATTTGGTGGTTGAAGCCATGCTCCTCGGTGTGAAATGACACAGATGTGTTAAAAATAGCCCTGCCATCCTGTTTGGCGACGACTCTGCGGGTGGTAAAACTCCTGCCATCCCGAATGGGGTCCACCTCGTAAACGATCTGTTTGCTGGGGTTGCCCGGGCGCAGGAAATAGGCGTGCATGGAGTGTGCAATGCGGTCGTCCTCTACGGTGCGTATGGCGGAATTTAAGGCCTGGGCGAGCACCTGTCCGCCAAATACGCGGGAGGGCCTTTTGGGGCTCTTTCCAATAAAAAGATATTTGTCGATGCGCTCAACTTCTAAAAATTTAAGCAGTTTGTCCAGATCGTTGGCCACTGTGGGCTCCTCAATATGTTTCGGTTTACTTGCGTGGCAGTAAGCCGTTGATAAATATGTCGAAGTAATCGATTGCCACCGCTTCTATGTCGTCTACACTGCGCCACAGCTGAATATCCATGGAGGCATTGATCGCACCGGAGATAAGATTTTCTGCGACAAAGATACTAATGGGGCGCACGCTGCCATCCTTAATACCGTTGCGAATCAGGTCTCCAAACCGCTGGTTCGACTTATCGGTTCGTGCCAGAATTTTTTTCCTGCGCTCCATCGGCAGGGAGGTGATGGTGTTGTAGCGTATTAGCGGACCTTGGTCGGAATTTTGTACGATGAAAATGCGACGGCAGGTTTGATCAATATTTTGCAGCCCACTGGCACCTGAATCTATGGCGTCGCTGTAAATGGCCGCCATGATATCCAGTGAATAGGTATAGCAATTGAACAGCAGGTCCTCTTTGTTTTTGATGTGGTAGTAAAAGGCACCTTTAGAGACATTCAGGTGCTCGACGATTTCGTCCAGGGATGTGCCATTAAACCCTTTTTTATTAAAAAACCGGGTACCTGTTTTATAAAAGGCTTCCTGCTTGAGTCGATTCTGTTGCTTGCGATTAAAGCCGTCCAGGTTTGGCTGGACTGAACTTTTGAGAGTCACGGGCAGGGGGTGGTACTTCCGATCGCCGCTATAAAGCCCATGGGCCAGTATCTCTATTGCCTGGGCCACAACCTCAGCGACCTCGCCTTTGGGAATCTTATGTAGCCAGGAAAATGACCACTCCACCGAGCCCAGTATGGCCCGGGTGGCCGATGTGGTATCAAATGACCGTAGTGCGCCTAAAGATATGCCGTCCCGCAAATACTGCCGTAGACGCTTGAACATGGCAATGTACAGGGCCTCCACATCGGTGCGGTGGGGGCCCTGCAGAGAGGCGATCTCCAAAAGGGCTGCATAATGAACTCCCTTACCGTCCTGAGAAGCCTGCCAGTTTTCAAAGTGCAGCCTGAAAAAGCCCGTCATCCGCTCTATAGGATCGCTATAGGTTTTTTCAATGTGATCCAGGTTTTCATGGTGCAGCTCCAGGGTTGCCATATAGCATTGGTAAATGAGCTCTTCTTTGGTCTTCACGTAGTAGTACAAACTGGTTTTGGTAAGGCCGAGGCTTTCCGCAATATCTTTAAGCGTAGTGGCTCTGGAACCCTTGGAATTAAACAAACGGGCTGCCTGGGAGAGAATGGCGGTACGCTTCGCGTCGTGTTGTGTGGTGCGATTGAAAGGTGACGCTGATTTTTTTGAGTCGATAGTCATGCGCAACTGATGTTAAAACCCTGGAAGTTGAGGTAAAGCACGTACTGTTTGTTCTAAGATTCCAACTTTAAGTATTATTTTTGTAACTGTCCACAGTTGTTTTAACTTGAAGCCGGTTCAGAATGGGAAAAGCTGATATTCAGCCATTTTTTTGAACGAAAGCGATGCAGCAGGAGCATGGCTTTAATACTGTAGTCCAGAATCATCACTCCGAAGATCCAATATACAGAGAAACCCAGGTAAGCGAATATCGAGGCTGGGAGTAAGCGTCCGAGGATGATTCCACAGAATGTTGCGATCAGGGGGAATCGTGTATCTCCGGCACCCCGCAGGGCGCCTGCCAGGGTGAATTCACAGGCCATCAGGGGTTGCGACAGGGCAATCATGTAAATAAAGGCAGCGGTGAGGTCTATTACCAATGGGTCATCAATCATAAACCCGGCTAAATCCCTGGCGTACCAGGCTGACAGAGCGGATAGAATGACCATTGCGATAACCGCCATGCGCAGGGAGCGCCACACGGTAGTTATGGCTATATCCGGATTTCCGGCCCCCAGTTGCTGTCCCACGATGGTTGCCGTTGCTATGCCAAAACCGAAGCCGATTACAATGGAAAAAGAAACCAGTGATATTCCTATGCCATAGGCTGCATATGCCTCTGTGCCATATCGGGCGATGATGGCGAAGAAGACCAAAAATGACAGTTGCACAATGGCTTGTTCTAATATCGCGGGGGCACCTATGGAGGCGAGCTGCCTGGCGACCTTCCGGTCTACCCAGAGGCGCTTTACGGCTTTCAGGACGAATTTTCCGCGCCACCAGAATGAGACGAAGAGGCAGGTGACGACAAGACTAGCTACGCTTCCACCCAGGGCAACTCCCGCTACACCCAGTTGTGGAAATGGCCCGATACCAAAGGCCAGCAGGTAAGCGAAGGTGATATTAAGCACAGAGCTGAAGAATAGGAACCACAAGGGTGTGATGACATCGCCGGTGGCGCGCAGCGCAGCCGATAGCATCATGCTTATTGTTGAAAATACGGTGAATATACCCAGGTAAAAAATGAAACTTGCTGCCAGCTGTGTGGTTTCTGCATCCAACCCAAATAGCCCGGCAATATGCCCCGGAATGAGTACAACGGGAATACTAATCAGGGTGCCGAGTACGGCCGACAGCAACACAGTTGTCCAGGCTACCATTTCGGCCTGCTCCGGTTTCTGCGCTCCCCAACTGCGGGCAACGAGGGCCGTGGAGGCGACAGACAGCCCCATAAAAATGGCCTGAATGAGAAAGAACACCCTGTGGCCGGTGGTGACAGCGGCGACGGAGCTTGTTCCAAGTTCGGCTACAATCTTTATGTGCATGAACCCCACCGTGGTAAACAGCAGGTTGGAGAGGATGTTAGGCCAGGCCAGCTTCCATACGTGTTTACTGGCTGATGGCAAGCTTTCTGCACTCCCGCTGGCGAAAGCAGTCCTGTGTGTGGTCATTCACCATCCCGCTGGCCTGCATGTGGGCGTAGATAATGGTTGAGCCGACAAAGGTGAACCCACGTTTTTTCATATCCTTGCTTATGGTGTCAG
Organism: Pseudomonadota bacterium; assembly: GCA_030591305.1. Next base: position 1,599 of record JAUVBI010000032.1, on the reverse strand, counting down.
ATAGCGGGCTGGTAGCGGGCAGCTGGGAGTGAGATTTCCAAGTATTCTGAATAGGTGTTCCGTCTACAAAATTCCAGATATAGTTGGAAAAGCTACCTTTTTCCTCCTGGACCTGGAGGAATGCCCTGGCATTTTTTCGCGCACCATAGACTTTGAGCCTGTTTCGAATAATACGCGGATCGAGTAGAAGTTTATCCAACTTCTTGTCGGTATATCGTGCAATCTTATCGGCATCAAAATTGTCGAATAGTGTCCGGTAACCTTCACGTTTACGCAGTACCGTTATCCAGGCCAGGCCCGCCTGCGCGCCCTCCAGTATGATGAACTCAAACAGGGTTTTGTCATCTTTGACCGGAACCCCCCACTCCTCATCGTGATATTTTACGTAGAGTGGGTCGTCTCCACACCAGGCGCAGCGCTTCGTCATGGTTTGACCTAATGATTATGTGAAAGGACAGGGCAGGGGGAGTATGCGGTGGCTCCTGTATCATGTCCACTATCGGCTTTGCTTCGTTGGCGAATTGAGCGGGCTTGTGCCACAATTTCCGGAGACTTATAACGACAGACCCGGAGACAGAGAAATGGAAAATACAATTACCTACAGTCGAGCCGGCCACATTGGCCGAATGGTGCTGAACAACCCAGAGAGGCATAACTCACTGGGCAGGGAAGAGTTGGAAGCAATTCAGGCTTGTTTGAAAGAGGTCGCAGCCGATGCACAGGTGAGGGTTCTTGTTGTTACCGGTTCCGGAGAGAAGACATTCTGTGCCGGGGCATCGTTAAGTGAGCTGGGTGCAGGTGAAATAAGCGGCGATTGCTTCCAGGCCACAACCAACCAGCTGGCGACTTTACATATCCCTACTATCTGCGCTCTCAACGGGAGTGTTTATGGTGGGGGTGTTGAGTTGGCTCTCAGTTGTGACTTTCGCATAGGCATTGAGGGAACTCGCTTGCGGGTCCCCGCAGCCGCTATTGGCTTGTGCTACCCGCCGGAGGGGATAAACCGGTTTGTGGAGCGGCTGGGTGTCAATTTGGCAAAGAGAATTCTGGTGGCGTCTGAAGAGTTCGATGCCGAGGCGATGTTGGAGGTTGGATTTCTGGATCATCTCGTATTACCGGGCCAATTAGCAGGCAGTACTGAAAAATTGGCACAGCATATTGCGGGTCTAGCGCCCCTTGCGGTGCGGGCTATGAAGAGCATTTTACAACAGGCGGTATCCGGCTCTATCGATACAGAATTGGCGACGAAGCTGTCCAGGCAGTGTTTGGATTCCGAAGACCTTCAAGAAGGATTTGCGGCCAAACGCGAGAAGCGTACGCCGCGATTTAAAGGACAATAGGCGTTGGTTAATCTGGGCTCAGTAGCCCATGGCATTTGAAATCTCTGCTGATAGCTACCCAGGGAAAATCGAGCGTTTCCAGCCACTTTAGTGCAGTATGCTCTGTTTTTACCTGTGCCATACTGGCTGCACCGAAGGCGGCCAGACAGGTATCCGCCATCACTCCAACGTTTAAAAGTCCGAGAATGGGCAGGCCGTCCACAGGGCTGAGGGCCGCCCCGTAACGCTCATCGCCTATAGTTATACACCTCTCGAAATC
>JAUVBI010000124.1 GCA_030591305.1 Pseudomonadota bacterium | reverse complement strand
TGTGCCTCGACACACGCTGTCAGTATTACAATCAAAGTGAATGGTGGCGCAGTGCCAATGGCTACTGCCTCAAATACCGGGGTGATATCTGTCACGTGGCCAATAACAGTGAGCTGTGTATGGCCGCATACAGCGGAGATATGGCTCCTGCGATGCTGCTGCACGAAGCTCAGGTAGAGCTGGTGTCCAGCGGTGGGCGTCGCAGTATTGCCCTGAAGGACCTGTTTCGCGAGGACGGTGCCAGGCACCTTGTATTGGCACCGGGTGAACTACTGGCGTCGGTAACGCTGCAGAAGCTGGAAGGCTATCGCAGCGCCTATCGAAAAGTACGGGTGCGCGGTGGTATCGATTTTCCACTGGTGGGTGTTGCCATGGCCGTTCGTGGAAGTGCCAGTCATCTGGAAGATATTCGCATTGCAATAACCGGCACCAACCCGCGACCACTTGCCCTGGAGGGCTTGCAAGGTCTGGTGGGTAAGGCGGTGGATGAGTCCGCCATGAAAACGCTGGAAAAACTGGTGCGCAGTCAGACTAAACCAATGCGCAGTACGTTTACACCGGGCCCCTATCGCAGCAAGGTGGTCGTTAATGTTGTGCGTCGCCTGCTTAGCGATTTACTGGGCCTGGAATAGAGCCGATGAAAGATCATCATGTAACTGTCGATGATCGTCATGTACCGTCTCTGATCAGTTTCAGTTCTAATTTCAATGCTGTTGTTCCCTTTGTCGATCGCCACCTGTGCGAAGGTCGCGGCGACAAGGTGGCAATCTATGCCAGCGACGGCGCACAAATTACCTATGCCCAGCTGGCGGAACAGGTTAATCGTTGCGGCAATGCACTGATTGACATGGGCATTGTTCCGGGTGAGCGACTGGCCATGGTTGTCGAGGATTGCCCGGAATTTTTCTATTGCTTCTGGGGCGCCATAAAGGTGGGCATTATCCCGGTGCCGCTTAATACACTGCTGCGAGCAAAAGACTTTGCTTTTATGCTGGCAGACTCATACGCCTCGGCACTGATTTATTCCTCGCAGTACGCCGTAGAAGTAGAGTGTGCGGTGGAACAGATGGATATACCGCCGACCAGGGTTTTGTGCGTGGAGGGTCGGGAAAACTGCCTGCTAGAACAGATAGAAAATGCCTCCTCCAGCCTACTGCCGGTGGATAGCAGTGCGGATGATGACTGCTTTTGGCTGTATACATCAGGCTCCACGGGAAGGCCCAAGGGGGCTATTCACCGGCATCGAGATCTGCTTGTGGTAAGTCAGCGCTGCGGTGTTGAAACACTGGGTATCGGTGAAGATGACCGGTGTTTCTCTGCCTCGAAACTGTTTTTTGCCTATGGCCTGGGTAATGGGATGCTCTTTCCTCTGTGGGTGGGAGGCAGTGCCATACTTTACAATGGTAGCCCCACGCCAGACTCGACATTTGCAACAATAGAGCAGTTTAAACCAACGGTCTATTATGGCGTGCCTTCACTCTACGCCGTTCAATTGCAGGCACTGGAGTCGAAACGCCCCAATTTTTTTTCCCTGCGTTTTTGTGTGTCGGCAGGTGAGGCGCTGCCCGCCGATATTTTCCATCGCTGGCACAGGCAAACAGGTCTCACCATCATTGAGGGCATAGGCTCCACTGAGACCCTTCACATGTTTATTTGCAACATGCTGGATGATGCCCGGCCCGGCAGTAGTGGCAAGCCCATTGGCGGTTATAAGGCAAAAATCATTGATGACAGCGGTTCTGAAGTTTTACCCAACACAACGGGGCAGCTACTCATTCGTGGAGACTCTACTGCGCGCTGCTACTGGAATCGTCCCGAGAAAACGGCTGAGACCATGGTGCGTGGCTGGCTTAAAACGGGTGACACCTATTTCGAGGACGAAGAGGGTTATTACCATTATTGTGGTCGCGATGATGACATGCTTAAAGTGGGCGGTATCTGGGTATCACCGATAGAGATTGAAGCGCGACTCATTGAGCATCCGGCCGTACTGGAAGTGGCAGTGGTTGGGCAGGAAGATGATGCCACGTTGATTAAACCGGCCGCTTATATTGTTCTGGCCGATAAGCAGGGCAGCGGCGCCAGTTTAGAGAGCGAGTTGCGCGAATACTGTAAAAACAGCATGGCGCACTACAAGTATCCGCGCTGGTTCTATTTTGTCGATGACTTACCGAAAACGGCCACGGGGAAAATACAGCGCTTCAAACTTCGGAGCTAGTGCCCCAATAGCTGAGCCCGGTTGCCAGTGTAATGTTGTTATCCACTTTAGCTCAGGCGCAGTTTGATTTCTCTTGAGCCAATATTACCGGGCTATTCATAGTTCTTGTAATAATCCAGAAGAAAGTCAGACCTACAGCTATCGCAATACAATTTATGTAGCCAAGGCTAGCTTGTCCGTGTTGGCTGATCAAATATCCGCCCATAAAGGGTGATATTGCTATTCCGAGATAAAATATTCCACTACACACAGAGGAAAGCCTACCGGTGTGGTCAATTTGTGCGCCCAAGCCAAGCTGGTAGGGAAGCGAAAATAGGAAGAAAAAGTTGAGTAAAAAGAACCCGATGGTAAAAGTGGTGGTTGATTGAGTAACGGTGCACAGCAAGGCGGTAATGGCGACTCCAAGCAACGAAAATAGTAGTGGCCTAAATGCTCCCCAGCGTAGTCCGACCCAAGTGGCGGCAGATGCTCCAGAGATCGCGGCTATTTGAACGAGTGCCAGAAGTACGCCCATTTCACTCCTGCTGTAACCACTTGCAACGCCAATTGGTTCAGCAAACACATAAATTGTCATATACGCAGCTGCGATGATAACCAGCGCTGTTGTAAGCATCAGTATTTTTGTTAGTGATAAATTGATCGGGCTTACTTGTGTATTTGTACTCGCTACCTTTGCGATTTGTGGCATTACCATTATCAATGGTAGAGCGATGGCGGCTAAAAGTGTCAGGAGCCCATAAGTTCCTACCAATCCATACTTGTCTACCAGTGTTGGCAGGAAAAAGAATAAAATAAAAGCGGTGATCAGTGCGGTTGTATTAACTATTCCAAATAGCTTAACTGGGTCTTTTTCGGCAGAAATGCCTTTGTTTACACCTAGCAGTAGTAAGCCTGCGCCAATACCTGTGCATAGCCTGAGTGTTCCTAGAATGGGAATACTTTCAAAAAACATCGATAGAAAATTTCCCACGAGACAGATGGTTAAACCGGTGATAAGTATTTGTTTTAAGCTAAAGTGTGGTGCGATCGGGCTAAGTAGTATCGGTGTAATTGATAAAGCGGCTATTTCCAATGTCAGAAAAATTCCAGCGCTTGTTTCATCAAGGCCCAGGCTTCCCATAATGGCTACTATTATAAAAGGAGACAGATTGGGTACTGTCATGACTATGGTGTATACCGCGGAAAGGGCTCGTTGATTTAATCCTTTGTCTTCCATTTGCCGTAACCTTATTGTTTGTTTTAGGTGTAGACTTCTCGGCGAATTTATCGTGCTGTTGTGATTTCTCTACCTATACAGGATATTCCTACGAAGGATTTATTCAGGACTTATTCAGGACGAAACACGTTTAATGCACACTTTCTTGTCAACTGAGAGAGCGTCTCGAAACGAAGCGGGAATTGGGGCGGCCTTTATCATCTCGTGCGAACCGTCGGCGTAACACCACACCCGGGTTTGGCTGGCCGTGCAAAGTACATCTTCTCCCCGAAAAAAACGGTAACTGAGGTCAAAAGAGCTTGTGCCCCAGCGGCTAACGCTGGTTGCCAGTGTGATGATGTCACCCACTTTGGCGGGTTTTTGAAAGTTTGCCTGGGTTTGCAATAGTGGGACACCCAGAAACAGGGGGTCATCATTAGTCATTTCGGCCATCGGGTGCTTGGCAGTGGAGAACAACTGCCCCATTCCAGATTCCATCCAGACGAAGAAAGTGGGGTTAAAAACGATTCTTGCGGGGTCACAATGGCCCCATTCCACGAGTATTTCCAGATGAACTTCCAACACGTTTTTTATGACCTCAAAAATAGTAATTACGATTGCCAGCTATTTTCCCACTCTGGCTACACACTAACAAGTTTCGATTATAACAGCCTGCCGTACCCGTATTGCGGTTTCTGTTGCCAACTGGCGACAGACCAGGCTCAGGGAGCCAGCATGGCGAGCAGTAAATCTACCTGCTCTGAGATTGCTCGCTCGCTGGTCATGTCCTTGTGGGTAGCCCGGTAGGTCTGCGGAGCCACTAATAAATTGTAGGTGAGGGCGCCTGAAATCAGGTTAATTAACTGCAGGGGAGACCCCGGTCGAATAAGCCCGCGAGACTGATAATCACAAATAAAGGCTTGGCCCTGCTCATAGTCTGCGCCAATAAAATTATCGATTAACCACTGTAGCCGGTCACCGTTTGCGGCCCCCTCATGAAACATAAACCACAGCCACTGCGGTTTATCCCGGGTGAATTCCACCACGGCCACAAAGGCATTTCTCATCCTGGATTGGGGGTCGACACTGTTTCCCCCAAAGTTGGCATTGGCGATAAAGCCTGCCCATTCTTGATTTCTCTCACTCCATATCTGGCTTGCGGATGCTTGCCAGAGTTTCTCCTTGGTGGAAAAATGATACTGCACTAGTGCTTTTTTTACCCCGGCCTGCCTGGCGATATCAGCCAGGGAGGATGCTTCAAAGCCGGTATGGGAAAAGATATCGATAGCGGATGTGAGTATACGTTTTCGCGTTTTTTCCCGCTGTTTCTGTCTAGCGGTAGTGGCCTTACTGGTTAACATGGACGATCTCATCACGGCGAGATAATGACGATACACTTGTATAGTGTAATGTACAATGAGTTCGTGATGCGGCTGTTGTCTGGCTTCGTTCTTGAAAGGACAGTATGCTGTGGCGTGTAGATTGACCGGGTTTGAGCAGGGGTGTTTTGGATAATGAGTGAAGGGATTCCAGAGGGTTACAGGCAACTGGCGGGCGTGAGCCCGGCCGAGGACGATATCGGTCCGTTTTACTATAAAAAAACCGAGTTGGGTTTGCGCATGGGCTTCTTCGCCCAGCATAAAAACTGCAATGGCCTTGGCACTGTCCACGGCGGTGTTCTGATGTGCTTTGCCGATTACGCCGCGACTATGCTGGCCCTGAGTGGTGTGCGTGAAAACTGTGCCACCATCAGTTTTACCAGTGATTTTATGGCGGGTGCAAAATTGGGTGACTGGGTGGAAGCCAGCGGTGTGGTGGTAAAGCGAACGGGCTCCCTGACTTTTTTACGCGGCCAACTACAGGTGAATGAAGAATTGGTCCTCAGCTTCCAGGCCGTTATGCGCCGCCTGAAAAAGCCCTCCCAGGGTTAAGAGGTGTATTTTACCCTGGGTGAGGTTTTGGTCCTGTTTGCTCTCGGAGCGGCTTGTCTGTATTTTTTTGGCGCAATACGGGTGCGAGAGCTGGCTATACAGGCCGTTGCCCAGGCCGGCCGGCGCGACGACTTTCAATTGCTTGACCAGAGCGTTCATATACAGCGTATATCACTCAGCCGTAATGCCACCGGCCGTTGGTGCATATGGCGTCAATACCGCTTTGATTATTCGCTGGATGGTGTAGAGCGCCGCCAGGGGCATGTGATGATGCTGGCCAAACAGGTGCAGGCGGTGGTGGTAAGTGAAAGCTCTCCCACGCTGCACTAACCACTATTTGCTAATCTGCGGAAGCCACCCCTACCTCTATAGTTTTCCACACTGCTGCTGCCAACTCAGCTGAAGCTTTGTGGGCGTGTTCATTGTTGTTTCCTGTGCTTTGTATCTTGCAGAATCATGTCGGCACATTTTTCGGCGATCATGATAGCGGGTGCATTGGTATTGCCGGATGTGATATTGGGCATAATTGAGGCATCGGCTACACGCAGGGAGTCAATGCCTCGCACACGCAGGTGAGCATCTACCACAGCCATTTTGTCCTTACCCATCTTGCAGCTGCCCACCGGGTGGTAAACAGACTGGGCATTGGCGCGGATGTGCTGGAGAATTTCCTCATCGCTTTCGACCTTTGCGCCGGGTTTGAACTCGGTGTCGCGGTACTTGTCCAGGGCGGGGGCATTAAATATATCTCGTACTTTGCGCAATGCCGAGACCATTGCATTACAGTCTCCCTCTGTGGCCAGATAATTGGCCTTGATACTGGGAGCAGATTCAGGGTTGCCTGAGCGAATATGGACACTGCCGCGACTTTCTGGGCGAAGTTGGCAAACAGTGGCGGTAGTACCCGGCACTGTTTTAAGCGAGCCTTTGGCATCGGTCTCACTGGCGGCCGGTGTGAAATGAACCTGTGCCATGGGGCGGCTCTGCTCATCGTCGGTGCGAAAGAATATACCCGCCTGGGCTGCGGGGTGGGTGAGTAAACCGCGGCGCCTGAACAGAAAGTTGAATATATTTTTTATCAGGGCGAGGGGGCGTGTCTCTTCATAGAAAGTGTTGACCCCGTGTAGCCCCTGAATGACATGTACGGTTAAATGATCCTGCAGGTTTTCCCCGACACCGGGCAGGTGTTTTTTTACCTTAATGCCCAGGGGCTCCAGAATATCCTTGTCACCAATGCCCGATAATTCCAGTAGCTGGGGTGAATTTATAACACCGCCACACAGTATGACCTCCTTTTTGGCATAGGCCTTTTCTGTTTTCTTATTCTTACCGTGTGTCTGGATGTACTCAACACCTACTGCCTTGCCATCCTCAATCAGGATCTGGCTGCTGAGGGCCCTGGTTTTTATAGTCAGGTTGGGCCGCCGTTCACAGAGCTTCAGATACGTTCTGGCGGTACTCTGGCGCAGCCCCTTTTTAATGTTGAGCTGGTAATACCCGGCACCTTCCTGGGTGGCGCCATTAAAATCCTCGTTATAGGAAATGCCAGTTTGGACGGCGGCCTGTAAAAACAGGTCTGCGAGCTCCAGCTTGTCTTCCTGGTTCACATTTTCTACCCACAGGGGGCCGCCATGGCCGTGGTATTTGCTGGCTCCTTCGGCCTTGTGCTCGCTGCGCAGGAAGTAGGGCAGAACCTCATCATAGGACCAGCCCTTATTGCCCAGTGCCGCCCAGCCGTCATAATCCTCTTTTTGACCCCGTATATAGACCATGCCGTTAATCGAGCTGGTGCCACCCAGAACCTTGCCGCGGGGCCAGCTGATTTTGCGGCCATCCATATTGGGCTCGGGGTCTGTCTCATAACACCAGTTATGCTTTTTGTCCTTGAGTAAAAAGGCAAACCCAAGGGGTATATGAATTATGGGGTGGCTGTCGCCGGAGCCAGCTTCCAGCAGCAACACCTTGCGGCTGGCCTCCCTGGAAAGCCGATAGGCCAGGGCGCAACCGGCGGAACCAGCGCCGACTATAATATAGTCGTATTGATTTTTTATATCGTTCGTTAACAAATTTTATACCCAGGCGAAGTTGGCAGGCTCTGATTCTTGTTCAGTGGCTTGCCTGAGTCAACCAATGGTGTGACGAATGAGTGAAACCTGGTTCAAGTCGATAGACTACCGTGCACCAATACCTGGTGAAGATTGCGTCCTGCCAGCTTATTGGGTAGATGGGGGCATGCCAGCCAAGCAAAGTGCGGTTGCCGTGGTAAAGGGCTCTTATGTAGCATGCAGAATGCCATCATTTTTCCACAGAATCTGTGGATAACGCTGTGCATAAGATGTTTAACTGAAGGCGCAGCGTAACAAGTTCGGGCTCAGTCCCAGATTGGTTAAAATTCGAACAATACTATAAATATGATATATATCAATTAGATATAGCGTATATTTAAGGTGTCAAATTCAAAGTGATGTCTAAGTCTGTGAAATTATTCCGGCCCAAAAAATTTGTGCATAACATTTTTATCTGTGTTACCAAAAGTAATCAATTTGACGAAATGGAAACACTGCGGGAACACAGGGTGGTAACAGGAATATCGGTGATTCAGCACAGTGCTATTTCTGTAGCCTTTGTGCAATCGTCAAGTTTTTTTTCATGTGTTACCGCCCCGGTATACACAACCCGATGTGCAGGTCTCGCGAATCTCGATACTGGATAATTGCGGCAGTTCCGGCTTCAGTCTGGTCCATATCCAGCGGGCAATATTTTCGCTGGTGGGGTTTTCCAGCCCGGGGATATCATTCAGGTAGTAGTGATCCAGCTGATCGTATATGGGTTTGAAGCTGCTTTTAAGATCGGCAAAATCCATGACCCAGCCGTCTGGCTCACGTACTTCCCCGGACACAATAATGCGCACATGAAACGAATGGCCGTGCAGGCGGGCGCATTTGTGCCCCTCGGGTACGTTGGGCAGGCGATGGGCCGCCTCGAAGTAAAATTCTTTGTAGATTTCCATAGTCTGTGACTCTTTTGGTTCAGGCTAATTTTACTACTAAAATCAATGGCTTTTCACCAAAGTATTTATTTGGCTTTTTTCTCCAGAGGGTTTGACAGCTATGATTATATCTCTATAATGCGCGTTCTCGGTTCCGGGGGTGATTAGCTCAGCTGGGAGAGCATCTGCCTTACAAGCAGAGGGTCGGCGGTTCGATCCCGTCATCACCCACCACTACTTCTCGCGAGAGAGTAAGTACCGAGAATCAGTACTGAGTTTGTAAGAACGTTAGTAACTGCCGTGGACCGGTAGTTCAGTTGGTTAGAATGCCGGCCTGTCACGCCGGAGGTCGCGGGTTCGAGTCCCGTCCGGTCCGCCATATTTATACGCGAAAGGCCACCC
>JAUVBI010000300.1 GCA_030591305.1 Pseudomonadota bacterium | reverse complement strand
TTTTTCTCCTGCATTGTTTCCATCAGGCGAATTTTATAGCGCTGTGCGTCTACCAGCTTGATACTGGAGCGTACATATTTGGCCGGTGCAGATTCCATTGGCTGCTGCGCAGCCGCAGGTACGGAAGTGTTTTCCTCTTTGGCTGTGCTCACTTGTGCATCGCGAATAGGGGGCTGATAGAGCGCTGCAATGCCAATACCGTAAATGGCCACTACCAGAAATAGAAACGGTGTATTGGGGCTCAGGGCCGTTATTTCGAAGTGCCCGAACAGCACCAGCCCGGCGCGATTGAATACAAGAAAGAGTATAAGGAACAGAACACACACGAAGGTAAGGGTGCGCAGCCAGCGCAGGTCCATTTGCTCGGTAAAGGAAAAATGCCGCTCCAGGCTCAGCTTGTGTTTTTGAACCTGGCGCAACACCAGGTAGCAATAGATGCCGAATTGGACCGAAAAAAAGCTGCCCTGCAAGCGCATATCCATCCACGTACGCCAGAAAGCGGACATACGGCCCAGTACTCTTTCTCCCAGTTCCTGGTTTTCCCTATTGCTCCAGAAATAGGTGAGGAATTCCAATTGTTGTTCCCTTGGATACAGGGCGAAGGTAATGGGTGCGGAAAATAACAACAGGCAGGGTATAAAATGAAGCGCATGTTTGGCCCCGAGCTTTCTTCCCGACATGGAGTAGGCATAGAGGTATAGCAGCGGGCCCCAGGCGAAATCCAGTGGCGAGCTCAACAGGCTCCACTGCGGGTTTTGAATAAAAACGCCACTGCGTATTAGCCAGTTGCTCAGGAAACGAAGTGCAATACAGGCCACCAATGCCGCCATAAAGGCATTGGCCACGCGATGCTCGCTGCGCATAAAAAACAGTATGCCAGCCAAAATCACTCCATGGAGTACACCCAGGCCGTAAAGAAATCCTATCAGATCCATAGCGCTTTTTTGTAAGGTGTTGATTTCATGCTGGAAAGTATATCCTGCAATTTCGCGTTAGGGCCACTGATTTTCGCGCAGCTAAAAAATACAAAAGCTATAACTATGGTACGGGCTAATCGGGCCGGACGCATTAAATGACTTAATAGAATATCGTGGCCCTAAAGGATAAACCCGGGGCTTGAGGATGTGACAAAATGATTTTATGGGAAACAGCAGGGGTGAGGCGGTATGCAATCTGAGCAAGCCACGCAACAATCTATTGGCTGGTTGGTGTTGGGGTTGGTGCTGGGGCTGGTCGGCGTGCTCGTCAGTGTTATTACACCTTCCTGGGACGGGCCGGGCGATTCCGGTGTGGTGGCTGTAGTAAATGACACAGCCATTACTCGGGCGAAATACCTGAGTTACCTTGAGGCCCTGGCGACCGACAAAAAAGACCCCATCGGTACCGAGGATTCCCAATACGTACTACAGCGAATCATTGAAGAGGAACTGTTGGTACAGCGCGGGGTAGAGGTCGGCTTGTTGGAGAGCGACAAGCGCACCAGGGCGGCACTGGTGAATGGCATGATCAGCATGACTACTACCGCCGCTGAAGCGAAAGCGCCCAGTGAGGGCGAATTGGCGGAGTTCTTCCAGGAAAATATCGACTATTTTACGCCCACGGCGCGTTTGCGTGCCCGGCAACTAATCGTCAAGGGTGAGGGCGCAGAGCAAAGAGCAGGCGAGGCATACCGGCTTTTAGTTGCCGGGGAACGTTTTCAAACCGTGGAGAGTGAATACGGCACGCCTGTGGCACTTATCGTTCCAGACAGCTTGCTCCCCCCGGCAAAATTACGTGAATATCTTGGCCCCACTTTGACCCAGATGCTAATGGAACAGCCCGCTGGTTTTGTTACAGAACCCCAGCCCATGAGTAACGGTTTTCGTATCGTGCTGTTGCTCGATAAAGAGGTGGGTCAGGCGCCGATACAGGACGACATCCGCGAGCAATTGGAGGCAGAATATGTGCGCCGCTCGGGTGATCGCGCACTGCGGGAATACCTGGAGTGGCTCAAGGATCGTGCAGACATAAGCTACCCATCCGAGTTGCCCCTGTGAAAACAGCAGTGCCATATCGCTTTGCGCTGATTTTAGTCCTTGGCATGTTCAGCACACTGGTCAACGCCCACGATCGCAGTGAATCATTTTCACAGTGGACCTGGCGCGGTGAACAACTCAATTACACCTTCAGTGTTCTGCAGAGGGAAGTGACACGAATTCCCGGGTCGCAGGAGAGTGGTATTGCGCTGGGCGACCAGTTGGCCAAATATCTGATGTCACAGATTACAGTGGCCAGTGGGGATCGGAACTGCGCCATCGACAAGGAGCCGGTTGCCCTGCGATCACGCAAGGGTTTTTTGCACATCGAAGGCAGCTTTCGCTGCACCGGTATTGAAGCGCCGACAATTACCATTAACAGTTTTTTTGATTTGCTCGCTACCCACACGCATTACGTTAAAGTGCGTTTGCAGGGGCGGGTGGAAGAATTCCTGCTGACTAGCCATCGTCGTAGCCAGACTTTCACCGCTGCGGACGCCGTAGGCAAACAATCACCGGATGGCTGGCAGGCGTTTTTCCAGTATATTGAAATTGGTACAAAACATATTCTATCTGGAGCCGATCACATCGCATTCCTATTCGGCTTGATTCTACTCGCCCGCGGCTGGAAGGAAATGGCCTGGTTGATTACCGGCTTTACACTCGGGCACAGTATTAGCCTGGCCGTGGCGGTGCTCGGGTTTGCCCAACCGAACTCGGTGAGGGTAGAGGCGCTGATTGGATTTACCATCGTGCTGGTGGCGATAGAAGCTGGTGGAGAGAGAAGCGGGCAGCTGCCGCAGTTAGCCCCCTGGGTACTTATTCTCTGCCTGTTAATGTCGGTGCCTGTCTGGTGGTTCAACCTGCAATGGGAACTGGTGCTGGGCACCCTGGCTGCCGGTTTGTTTGCGCTTTGTTACTTGCGCCTGGTTGCCGGGGCTAACAGTCCAGGCGCGCTCCGCTTGTTGGTGACCTCCCTGTTTGGTGTTATCCACGGTTTTGGGTTTGCCGGTGGCTTACTGGAAACTGATTT
>JAUVBI010000169.1 GCA_030591305.1 Pseudomonadota bacterium | reverse complement strand
GGGGGTTTTTTTAAACATTGGGCCCCTTTTTACTAAACCCTTTATGCCACCTACCCACATCACCATATAACAACCCCCCCCCCTAATTAAAAAAACACCCCCAAATAAAAAAACACACAATTCCAGACGTTTGGCTAAAATACACCTTCTTTTCTGCTTCTTTTCCCGATTTTTATCCCTATCTACCTTTCAGCGACCCCGCTTCGGACGATGTAATTTGCTAAGTTACAGCTCTTTCCCAAAATATTTGTGAAATAAACACTGCAAACCGTTATTTTTATTGGACTTATTGGTTTTATGTGTTAAAAAGTTAGCTGTGAGTTGGAAAATATAATCCGACCGCGGCAAGACCATTAGAAAGATAAGAAGTGAAATGTAAGATCTGACGGAATTGACATCCCTGCGAGGGAACAGGCTATGTACGTAACCGCAGAACACCTGAGAGATCAGGTCATCCAGCCCACACTCAAGTACCTTGGGGCGTGGACACCAACCATCGAGTCTTTTCTTCTGGACGCTGCAGTCGACGCCCCAGATCTTGGGCTTTTCTCTGAAACCAAGGACGGATTAGGTATCTTTCATATCACCGCTGCTCAGCACCGTGATATCTGGGATCGCTATCTGGCTTTCAAACCGGAGATGGCCAGCAGGATTCGAGGGCTGGCAAGCCAGCGCGCTTTTTTAACCGACCCCGATGGCGAATTGCAGACCAATTTAAGTTACTGCACCGCTATTGCATGGCTGCTGTATCAGCGTGCCAATATGGCAATAGATGGCATTCAGGGGAAAAGGGCAACCGCCTGAGTTTCGGGGAATATAACAATCGGGGACAGTTTACTTAATTAATTAAGTAAACTGTCCCCGATTGTGTGAAATGTGTTCCCACAGCGGTATATCTTCCGGCCTGTCGATATCCGGCAGCATTTTTAGCTGTGTCCATGCCTCCCCCAGTGCTGTGGCGCGCTCAACAGTCTGGGCAAATACACTGTCCTGACCCCAGCAAACACCCTGAAACAGGGCAGCCTGTATACGTGTCGCACCGATCAACACATAGCCGCCGTCTGTGGCGGGGCCCAGCACCAACGACTTTTTGTCCAGAGCCTGTAGCGCAGCGCCCAAATACTCCGCATCGATATCCGGACAGTCGCTGCCCACAAGAATGACCTTGCGATAACGGCCCAAGCCATCAAAAATCGCGTGATACATACGCTTTCCCAGATCTGCGCCGCGCTGGGTACGCCGCTGGCTGACACCCTGGGCGCTACAGTGCTCAAACACGGGGTGACCCTTATTTGCCGAAACCCACAGTTCAACATCGGCCAATTGCGCCCCGCACAACGTGTTGCAGGTCCACCGCAGCAAGTCACAGTGCAGGGCACAGGCCTGTTCGGCACTCAACAGGGTTTGCATCCGTGTTTTGACTTTTCCCGGTAGTGGCTCCCGGGCAAACTGGATGAACAGGGCTTCTTTTCGGCAGTGGTCCAAGGGCCTAGTCATTAGCGTAATACGCCTTCAGGCGAGCCGGGGAAGCCCCTAGAAAGTACGCCAGACGCAGGGCCCACATGCGCACAACCGTGGCGACTATACCGCCGCGCTCCCAGCGCCGACTGGAGGTCTCAACCACCTGCCGCACCAGCAGTGGAGGCGCCTCTTTGCGTAGACGCTTGCAGTACTCGATATCCTCCATAAGAGGGATAGTGGCAAAGCCGCCGTTTTCCTCAAACAACTCACGGCGTACAAAGATCATTTGGTCGCCAGTGGCCACGGCTGTCAGACCCGAGCGCAAGTTCATTGCCCGCTCAATTACCCGAAACATCCAATGGCAACCACTGAGGCGGACCGTGAAAAAGCCCCAGGCCGGCCCCAAATCCAGGCACTGCTGTAAATCGGCTTCGTTTATCGTGGGCAGGGTGTCGGCGTGAATAAAAAAGAGGTAGGCACCACTGGCTGCCCTGGCACCCGCGTTCATCTGCAGGGCCCGCCCCGGCTCACAACTGATGACCTCACAGCACAGCGCTCTGGCCTCGGCCACGGTAGCATCAGAGCTGCCGCCATCGACAACCAGCCGCTGACTGGTGGGGTAGCGAGACGCCAACATCTGTAGCAGCGGACCTATTCTGCCCTGTTCATTGAGAGCAGGTATCACAAAACTGAACGGTACAACCTGCACAACTTACAGCGCACCCCCACAACTACTGCCCTGACCCGCCGTACAACCGTAGCAATGCTCGCCGGTCACTATGCGGGCATTGTTCAGCTCACGGGCTTCCAGCAGAGCGGAAATATGCCGCGGCAACCGGTCGTTGCCAATCAGGGGCATATCCAGCATCTGGTTAAAATCACAATCATACAAAAAACCCTGCCAGTCTATACTCAGGAGGTTTTTGCACATCACCGTATAGAGGTTTTCTTCACTGAAGTTATCCCGCAACAACGCCATATAGTTTTCATACTGCCCCTGCGCCAACAGCACCGCCCCAAAACGCTTGATCGGCATATTGGTGATAGTGAACAGCTGATTGAAATGAATGTCATAGCGGGCACCCAGTTCACGCTTGTAATCGGCCTCCAGAGCGCTCTGGGGAGGCGGTAAAACAGGCCCCGTTGGGTTGTACACCAGATTGAGTGTCAATTCAGGAGTGACGCCATAGCCCAGGCCATTTAATAGCGCAATGGCCCGTATACTGGCGCTGTAAACCCCCTTGCCGCGCTGCTCCTCAACATTCTCCTCCAAATAACATGGCAGGGATGCCACTATCTCCACACCCTGCCCCGCCAGGAACTGAGCCAGATCTTCCTGCCCCGGCTCGAACAGGATGGTCAGATTACAGCGGTCAATAACCTGTACACCCAGGGCTCTGGCAGCGCTTACCAGATAGCGGAAATGGGGGTTCATCTCGGGCGCACCGCCGGTCAGGTCCAGTGTCTGAATATCATTGTTTTGCAATAAGGTCAGTACCTGCTCGATAGTCTCCCGACTCATTAACTCGGTGCGGGTGGGGCCGGCATTGACGTGGCAATGCACACAGCTGAGATTACACAAATACCCCAGGTTGACCTGTAGGACATTAAGCTGCCCGCGTTGGATAGGTGGAAAGTTTGTTTCCAGCAGCAGCGGGCGGGTATCCATCATGGGCGGTATAACTCCGAAAGTTTCAACGGGTGCTCAAACGTGCTAATAGTCAGCTTGCAACTCAGCTGTGGTTAACAAGCTGCGGTCCACCCCTAACAGATGATGAAACACTACATTATAAGACAGCACGGCCTGCACATAGTTGCGCGTTTCCCTGAAAGGAATGGTCGCCACCCAGATTTCAACCGGTACGGTTGCTCCCGGCGTGTTGCGCCACTGGTCCACGCGATGTGGCCCGGCATTATAGGCCGCGATAGCAAATACCCGGTTGCCATCGTAGCGATCCAGCAGCTGCCGGTAATAGGCACTGCCCAGCAACACATTGTGATCCACCTCGTACAAATCGGACTTTTGATGTGCTTTACCCAGCGAGCGGGCCACCTGCTTTCCCGTGGCGGGCATTAGCTGCATCAGGCCCCTGGCACCCACCGGGGACCTGGCCGCAGGGAAAAATGCGCTCTCGCGTCGGGCAATGGCCATCAGTTCGGTGCTGGGTATTTTTTGCAACGAGGCGTAATGATCGAAGGTATCCTGATAGGGCATGGGAAAACGTAAATCCAGCCTGTCCCAGGCCTTAGCGGTATTCGCCCCATCTATCGCCATCCGGTACCAACCCTGTTGGGCGGCATAGGAGGCGAGGACCTCCTGACGGGGGACATCCGAGTCCTGCAGTACTTTAAACCACTCGGAATGTGCCGACTGGTCCTCCTGATGAAAATACAGTTCCTCGATGCGCACTACCGCAGGCAGCTGCGCGATAGGCTGTACTGAACCGAGCAATGGGGGAGCCGCAGAGGCACTGTTATTGAACTGGTAGGACTTACCCAGTTTATCAGCGGCGAGAAAACCATAGTAACCCCGCTCCAGGGCAATTTCTCCCAAGTCCTTTTGTGCCTGTTCGCGCTCTCCCAACTCCTGCCGGGCCAGGGCACCCCAGTAGCGCCATACTGCATCACCTGCCCGCTTGCCGGATAGCTGGGGAATGGTGCGGCTTAGTGCAGGCCAGTCCCGCTCACCCAGGGCCCAGCGCAGACGGATCTCAACCAGCTTATCGTCATTGAGGCGCACCAGCGCCTGCTCAAGCCAGGCGATATGTTGCTCGGTCTTATTATATAAACTGCGCAGTGCTATCGCGTATTCAGCCCGGTTGACCTGTGCCGGGTCAAAGCTGAGTTGGTCCTGATATGCCAGCCAATACTGTAGGGCCTTCTCGGGGTTATAGCGGGCCAAATAGGCCACACCGTAACTGGCGATATCACTGGAATAGGGGCTGGATACCGGCAGAGCCTGACGCTGCATGCGGTCGGGCCTGCTATACACCGCCAGTAATTTGTCCGACCAGGGTTTCAATTTTGCGCTGCCCTTTCTTGCAACATAGGTCATCAGGGATTTTTGGCGTGCACCAAATGCTTCCAATAAGCGGGCCCAGACAACCTCGTCGCTCAACTCCCCCGCTTTCAGCCAGGCGGTAAACAGGGGGTCACACTCCTTGGGCCTTGATTTACCATAGACCCACAGGCGCTCGGCACCCTCCCAGGCAGCTAACTTGTCGCCTGCACTCAGCTTGGCCCTGAAGTAATAGCACTTTAATTCAATGCTATTGGGCTCAGTAGGCATGACCTCGAGGAAGTCCTTCCAGCGCCGGTCTTTACCCGCACGCTGCAAATAAACACCCAGAAATCGGTTGGGCAGGGGCGTGTCGTGGCTCAGGCCGATAAAGCGCCGGGCCTCTGCGGGCCTGACCCTGGCGGGACGCCCGCTGAGCTTGTAGTAATCCAGGTAAATTGCCAGGGGATAGTTGTCCAGACCCGAGCGCAGTTGCTCGAAGTCGGACCAACCACCGCGACGAATCGCCGCCGTTGCCTCACCGTAGTCGTCTCTCTGGGCCTCCTGGATGTCGGCCGCCGTCGCCGATGCTCCTCCTGCCAGAAATGGCAAGAACATACCGATAAAAATGAGTAAATGCCGCAAAAATTTGCCTCTAGTCACATTGCGCTGGGATGGTGTTTAGAGTGATACGCCCCGCCTGCGATTGCAACAGTCCGGCGATATTTTTCCACCCTTCAGGCTTCCTGAAATCACAGACCCATAGACTAAAAATATCCTTTTTTCCAACGCGCGCACAGCCTGACTGGACCGATAACAGTGGCAGATCACGGAGACATCGGAATTCACACGCTCAGCAATTTGCAGGGACATATTGATTGATTATATTATCGCTTATTAATAATTGACGCTATACACAGCTGTTTATCGATAATTCGGGTGGAATCTGTTATTTTTTGCTCATAATTTAACAATCAAGTATTAATTTATGGAAAATAAGCCCGGTGGCCCGCCAAAACTGAGTAAAGGGCAGCGCACCGCAGGGCGCATTATGGACGCCGCCGAGGCCCTGTTTGCCAGGCACGGCTATGAGGGAACCACCCTGCGCCAGATCGCTACCCGAGCAGAGATTCAGGAGCCCGGCTTATACAACCATTTCAGTGGCAAACTGGCACTGTACGAGGCAGTACTACAGCGCGCCCTCAACCCGATGACCGAGGCCCTGGGCGCACATTTGAGCCAGGCCTCAGGATTGCGGGATTACACCAACCTGCCCTCCCTGATGACCGACCTGCTGCTGAAACACCCACAAATCGCCGCTTTATTCCAACAGGCCATGCAGGGCGACAGCGCTTCGATTGGCAATCAGCTGATTCGTACCTGGCTGGACCGATTGTTCAAAGAGGGAATACTGAGCCTGGGCGGTTTGGGCTCACCCGGAGAGGGCGAACAGGACCAGGCCACACTGGCCATCAATGTCATCGCCATGTTCAACCTCACTACGGGATATTTTCTGTCACAGCGGGCCTTCAACACCATGACAGAGGGCGACTTGCAGTCCCCGGAAAATATCGCCCGACAAAAACGCCTGTTACACCGGGTGATGCGGGCCATGCTGATCAGTTAGCAACCCCAAATATTGACCTGCATCAAGATGCGCGCAAGTGGCTATTTGCAACCCCTATTTGGCCACAATATACCTTGTTGAAATAATTCAGCTCATTAGTCTGTTGGCAACTGCGAGGTTTTCCCCGCGCCCGTGCCACCGCAAACACAAGTAGACCGGAGTATCACATCATGAGCAATTTTCTAAGCGCGTACTCAATTCAAAGCTGGCTCGAAAGCTGCCCACAGGGCTACCTGATGGACACGGAATATGGGCATGAGCCCGGTGAAAAAGAGCCTGCTTTTAACCTCGAAAACGAAATGATGCGCGAGGATGCCCTGCGTACCACAACACAACTTGTCCTCGGTGAACGTTGCGCCCTGGCGGCATCATCCGGCCTCATAAATTGTGCTCCCGACTACGAGAGCAAACACTTTCTCGCCACCCAGACCCTGGATGAAGCACGTCACGTCGAAATATTCACCCAACGCATGTACGACCTGGGTGTGAAAAAGGAAGACCTGGAAAGCACACTGACACATTTTGGCAACCCAAACCTGGTGAAGTTTGCAGAGGTGCTACTTGAAAAGGTAGACAAAAAAGATTTTATAGCCGGTGTTGTGGGGCAAAATATTGTACTGGAAGGCATGGCCTTCTCTGTGTTTGAAATGCTCAAGGCAGTCAACGAAAACAGCAACCCGAAGTTCGCCCATATTCTGGCGGGCACCATAGCCGACGAACGGCGTCACGTGGGTTTTGGTGAGAACAGAATTGGATCGTTGATCATCGAACACCCCGAACGCAAGCCTGAGATTGAGCAGATGCAAAAAGAAATGACCTACCACATGCTGGCAACCTTCGCCGAGGCATTCAGTGACAGGGAAAG
>JAUVBI010000247.1 GCA_030591305.1 Pseudomonadota bacterium | reverse complement strand
TATCGGATAGCTCAGTCTCTGCAATACCCCGAATGTCGTAGGCCCGAAATATATGCCGTGGCAGTTCATCATTGTTAGCCACATTGTCTGCCGGGTCCAGCTCGGTTAGATCCAGGTCCAGGTCCAGATCTTCTTCGTCTTCGTCTAAAATACTGGTCTTCTGGAACAGGGGGTTGGTCAACTCTGCTGTCGGCGCTGGCGCTTCCTCGGGGGACGGCTCCCCCTCGGCCTCGTAAGGCGCCGGGACGGTAGTACTACCGTCCCGAGGGATATTCAAGGTGGCGCGGCGCAATTGCTTGGCAACCGGCACCAATTCAGGAATGTTTAGTATCAGGTGTGTTTTTCGCGTGGCTGCAGATATCAGTGTTTTAATCTGGTCACTCAGTGCCCGTGGCAAGAAGATGAGGATAATCGCAAAGCTGGCAAGGCTTGCCAGAATGAAAATACCCAGCACTGTAAAAATGGGCAAACCATCGAGTTTAAGCTCCTGTAACAGTTTATTGGAGGGCGTGAAGGCAATCTTCCAACGCGAGTTTGCAATGGGGTGATAGCGGGTGTACTTGGGGTCACTGGCGCTACCGGTAGCGGCAACATCGACAACTTTTTCCACGCCTGTCGAGCTCATATGGGTCTGCTGCATGACGGAACGGCCCAGTGAGCTGTCCAGCGCATCTAGTTCTTCCACCACCAGTTTGGAGTCAATGGCTACGATAATGACCGCTTTGCGATCTTCAATGCGGGGGTGGGACACCTGAAAGGCGTAGGAGATCAGCCATCGTCCCTCAAAATGATAGGCCTCAGGCTCGGTCACCTCTCCTTTGCTGGACCGGCGAACAAGGTCCATTTCGATAAGATTGCGCAGGCCCTGGTTGCCGCTCTTCAAGGTGGCGGTACCCATTTCCCCGATTGGAATAATATGCAGGCTTATTACTTCTGGAAAATAGTCCAACATAGTCTGCTCAATTAAAGCAGTGTCCTTGCCGTTTGTGTCGGCAATGGCGGACAGTGCCAGCGGGGATTGTGCGGCGCCGCGCAGACGCGCCCCAAGGTGAGAAAACATTTGCTGCACATTGGCAGCTTGCTGGGTGGCATAAGAGTTGGAGGCGCGATCGACCACCGCCAGCTGCAGTGCCGGCTCCCGGATGATGATCAGGTAGGTAAACCCAAGAATGACGGGCAGCAGCAAGGCCAACAGGGCGATGGAGGCAATCTTATAAAGGGTGTTCCCCTTGGCCTCTATCCCCTGCGGACTGCCACTGGACTTCTTCTTTTTCTTAGGTTTTAACATGTAGCCCATGTATACCGAATAATTTAATCCATGATATTACGCGCAGGACTTTTCTGAAACGCGCTTTATAGTTATTTTTCTTACTTTTCGTCTGGAACAATATTTATTTGTGCGGCTATCTGGGCAATTATCTGCCGCGCTATATTGGCTTTCGCGGACTGGGGCAGTACCTGCTCTCCACCGGGCCAAATAACAGTCACTTCGTTTTCATCGCTGTTAAAACCTATATCGGAATTGGACACATCGTTGGAGACAATCATATTCAGCCCTTTGCGCTGCATTTTCTCCCGGGCGTAGGCCAGAACATTGTTGGTTTCTGCGGCAAAGCCCACGGTGAATAGCCGGGAGCCAGCCGCGGCGACTGCTGCCACGATATCGGGGTTGCGTACCATTGCCAGGGATATGTTTTCCGGCCCCTTTTTAATTTTATGACTCTGGATATTTGCCGGGCGATAGTCGGCTACCGCGGCGCAGGCAATGAAAATATCACTGTCGGCGCACTGCTCCAGACACTGTGCCAGCATATCGGTGGCGCTTTGCACGTCAATTCGGCTCACGTGGGCTGGAGTTTCAAGTGCCACCGGGCCACTGACCAATAGGGTCTCGGCACCCGCATCCACCGCCGCCTGGGCCAGTGCAAAGCCCATTTTCCCCGAACTGTGATTTGAAATGTAACGCACTGGATCCAGGGCCTCGCGCGTGGGGCCAGCACTAATGACCACTCGTTTACCCTGCAACAGGCCGCTATCAAAGAAAGCAGCCGTGCGGGCGGCAATGACCTGAGGTTGCTCCATACGGCCGGGGCCACTGTCACCGCAGGCCTGTTCACCGTCGGCCGGCCCCACCCTTTTAAAGCCCAATTGATCCAGCTTTTTTATATTCTCGGCACAGGTCTTGTCGCGCCACATTTGCTGGTTCATCGCGGGGGCTATCAGAATGGGGGCGGGTGTGGCCAGTGCTACGGTGGTTAACAGGTCATCTGCCCGGCCCGTCGCCAGACGGGAGATTAAATCCGCTGTTGCCGGGGCAATAAGCAGGAGGTCTGCCCAGCGAGCCAGTTCGATATGACCCATACCCTGTTCGGCTTTGCTGTCCAGCAACTCGGTGTGGACGGGGTTACCAGACAGGGCCTGCAGGGTCAGAGGTGTAATAAACTGCTGCGCCCCCCGGGTCATGATGACTCGCACCTGGGCACCCAGCCCCTGTAATTGTCGAACCAGTTCGGCAGATTTATAGGCGGCGATGCCCCCGCTGACGCCCAGCAGGATATTGCGATTAAATAGATGTGCCATTTATTCGACCGAGTTGAGATAATAGTTGAAAGATACCATTGCATCGCAGAATTTGACACTGTGGTTGCGGCCTTAGCTCAAGGAGGAGCGCATGAGTATTGCCCACTGGACGGATGGCGAAGGTCCTCGGGAAAAACTGTTGCATCGCGGTGTGCGTGCCCTGACCGATGCAGAGTTATTGGCAATTTTGCTGCGCACCGGGTTCCGGGGGTGTAGCGCCCTGCAGCTGGCCCGGGACTTACTGGGGCATTTCGATGGCTTGGCCGGTGTGTTGCGAGCACACCCCAGCCAGCTGATGGCAACAAAAGGGGTGGGAGAGGCCAAGTGCGCCCAATTGTGTGCCTCCCTGGAGATGGCCAGGCGGCAGGCACTGGAGGCTATTGGCTCAAAGGACATCTTATCCAGCCCACAGCAAACCCGGCGATTTTTGCAGCATCACCTTGGGGCCAGGCAGCGCGAGGTATTCACCTGTCTGTTTCTTGATTCCCAGCACCGGTTGATTCACTGTGAGGACCTGTTTCAGGGAACCCTCGATGGTGCGGCGGTCTATCCGCGAGAAGTTGTGACACGGGCTCTACAATACAGCTCCGCGGCGGTAATCTTTGCTCACAATCACCCCTCGGGTGTGGCTGAGCCCAGTGCAGCCGACAAGCGGATCACCGAACGGCTGCAGGCTGCTCTGGGTCTGCTGGATATCCGGGTGCTGGATCACATCATTATTGGCCGGGGGCATGAATATTCTTTTGCCGAGGCGGGCCTGCTGTAAGACACTGACTTATCTTCGGGTGTATCTATTTCTTGATATAGGGCAGATGTTCTGGTATAAAGTCGCGCTCCGCGCGGCTGGGACTCTCTTTTTTGGGTCTGTTGGGCCACATTAAACTTTGTCAGTACGCATTTAGGAAGAGGCAAAATCATGGCAAGAGTATGTCAAGTTACGGGTAAGCGCCCGGTAACTGGAAACAATGTATCACACGCAAAGAACCGCACACGTCGCCGTTTTTTGCCTAACTTACACCACCACCGCTTCTGGCTCGAGTCAGAGAAGCGTTTCGTCAGGTTGCGCGTGTCCTCCAAGGGAATGCGTATTATTGACAAGAAAGGTATTGAGACGGTGTTGGACGAGATTCGCGCCCGCGGTGAGAAAATCTAAGCGGCTGGCGCCCAGGGAGAATTATTATGAGAGAAAAAGTAAGAATGAATTCATCAGCGGGTACAGGTCATTTCTATACCACTGACAAGAACAAGCGCACTACACCCGATAAACTGGAAATGAAAAAGTACGATCCAGTGGTTCGCAAACATGTGATGTATAAGGAAGGCAAGATTAAGTAAGCTCGCCAATCTTGTCTGAACACTAAAACCCGGCTATGGCCGGGTTTTTTTTGCGTGTG
Organism: Pseudomonadota bacterium; assembly: GCA_030591305.1. Next base: position 422 of record JAUVBI010000247.1, on the reverse strand, counting down.
TCATTGGAGGCTCAACGCATGCCCGAATTGCCAGAAGTAGAGACGACCCGCCGGGGGCTTGCTCCCCACGCAGAGGGCAGGCGGGTGCTTGAGCTTATTGTACGTGAAGCCCGGCTGCGTTGGCCTGTGCCGGAGGAACTGGCCGGCAGGTTGCGTGGGCAGAAAATTATCAGTGTTGAGCGGCGGGCCAAGTACCTGCTTTTTAATACTGAGGCAGGAACTCTATTGGTGCACCTGGGTATGTCTGGCTCCCTGCGCGTTATCCGCGATGGCAGTGCGCCCGGCAAGCATGACCATATCGATATTTCCCTGCAGGGGGGCGATATCCTGCGCTTCTGTGACCCCCGACGCTTTGGCTGTTTTTTGTGGTGGGACCGAGCTGAAGAGCACCCCCTGCTGGCACGCTTGGGGCCTGAACCTCT
>JAUVBI010000144.1 GCA_030591305.1 Pseudomonadota bacterium | reverse complement strand
TGGAGGCAGAAGTAACCGCTATTGATTACGAGACTCGCGAGGTAAGCATGCGCGGCCCACAGGGAAATATCGTAACTATTACCGCAGGTGATCATATTGCTCGCCTGGACGAAATCGCTGTAGGTGACTCCATAGTCACCACCTATATTGCCTCACTGGAAGGTGAACTACGCACACCGACTGAAGAAGAACTGGCCAACCCCTGGGTAGAAGTTGATGGCGCTGCAGCAGCCCCTGAAGATGCTGAGCCCGGAGCTATGGTCGGTCGTGTTATTCGCGCAGTTTGCACACTGGAAGGTATGAACAGGTTACTTGGCACTATCACCGTTAAGGACCCCCGTGGTAAATACCATGTGATTGGTGACGTTGAGCCCGAGAAAATGGAAGGTGTCGTCCTGGGAGCTACTCTGGTACTGGTATACACAGAGGCTATGGCCGTCACTCTTGAGAAAAAGCCAGCGGCCGAATAAGCCGACTGCGTTGCGAAGGCGACACCTGGATCAGGTGTCGCCTTTTTTATTGTCAGTACTATTTTGCCTGGGTATCACAACACGTCTATCAAGTTTCATTAGTGACCTCAGAGGGAAAAATGGATGCAGCACGGCAGCGATCAGATTGAAGCAAACCAGAAAATAAACTGGAATTTACTCAGTCGCATCTGGCCCTTCCTGAAGGAGAGTCGGGGACGGGTGACTCTCGCCCTGCTCTGCCTGTTGCTCGCCAAGGGCTCTATTCTCGCCATTCCTTTTATTCTAAAGAACCTTGTAGACAGCCTGGGCGCACAGTCCATACAACAGGCCGCTCCCGCCATGCTTATGGGTCTTGTTCTCGCTTATGGCGCAGCGCGTTTTTCCACGGTATTTTTCGGTGAATTGCGGGATACTATTTTTGGCCGCGTTACCGAGCGTGCCATGCGCACAATAGGCTTGAGAGTATTCCGGCATATTCACGCCCTGGACATGGAGTTTCATCTCAATCGCCATACCGGTGCCCTGGCCCGGGATGTGGAACGCGGCACCAACGGCATCAGTTTCTTACTGCGCTTTTTTATCTTCAACATTGCCCCTACCCTGTTTGAAATTGCTATGGTAGTAGCCATATTACTGTTCAATTACGGGCCTTCTTTTGCCCTCATCGTGGCCGTCGCGGTATTCGCCTACGGCTTGTTTTCTTTCCGTGCTACCGAATGGCGCACACAGTTTGTACGGGAACTGCGCGAGGCAGACAATTCCAGCAATAGTCGCGCCGTAGACAGTCTTCTCAACTTCGAAACGGTGAAATACTTTACCAATGAAGAGTTTGAGGCTCAGCGCTACGATAAATTGCTGGCACAGTGGGAATTGGCACGACGTAAAAATCGCCTCTCCCTGTTCACGTTGAATGGCGGGCAGGCAGTGGTCATTGCCATCGCGCAAACCTGCATGATCGGACTTGCGGCAACCCAGGTTCAGGACGGCACGCTAACTCTGGGCGACTTTGTGCTGATCAACCAGTTTATGATTCAACTCTTTATGCCCCTGGGTTTCCTCGGCATGGTGTATAGAGAAATCAGAAACTCCATGGTCAGTATTGAAAAAATGTTTGAGCTGCTGGATGTCAATCCGGCTATTGTTGATATCGAGGGTGCTACTGCGTTAACAGTTCAGGCCGCAGCTATACGATTTGATAATATCAGTTTTTCCTACGGGCCAGATCGCCAAATACTGAAGAATGTAAGCTTTGATATTGGGCCCCGCCAGAAAGTGGCCGTGGTTGGTGCCAGTGGTGCAGGTAAGTCGACTCTGGTTAAGCTTCTTTTTCGTTTTTATGACCCCAGCGCGGGTGCTGTTCTAATCGACGGTCAGAATATCAGCCAGTGTACGCAATACTCCCTGCGTCACGCCGTTGGAATTGTGCCTCAGGATACGGTGCTCTTTAATGACACTATCAACGAAAATGTGCGTTATGGGCGCCCCTCGGCCTCCGATTATGATGTTGCCGAAGCCATTCGGATGGCCTATCTGGACGACCTGATCAAGCAATTACCCGAGGGCGGCGATACCCTGGTAGGTGAGCGAGGTTTGAAGCTGTCCGGGGGCGAGAAGCAGCGAGTTTCTATTGCACGCACCATACTCAAGGGTGCACCGATTCTGGTGTTCGATGAAGCCACATCCTCCCTGGATACGAAGTCTGAACAGGCCATTCTTGCATCACTGCGGGATATCGCCCGCGACCATACCAGCCTGGTTATTGCACACCGCCTCTCTACCATTATCGACGCAGATAATATCGTGGTGCTCGAGCATGGCGAAATTGTCGAGCAGGGCAGCCATAATGAGCTACTCAAGCGGGCTGGTCACTATGCTGCGTTGTGGCAGGCACAGCAGAAACATGAGGACACACATAAGGGTGTAAAAACACAATGAAACCTGGAAAAACCGGCATCGCGCGCATTGTAGATGCAACAAAGTACTCCTGGCTAGGATTTTGTGCCGTCTTCAAGCACGAAGCTGCATTTCGTCAGGAACTCGCTATGGCCGTGGTAGGTATACCCCTGGCGGCCTGGCTGGCCCGGGATGGAAGCCAGTTCCTATTCCTGAGCGTCCCTTTATTGCTACTGTTACTCGTTGAACTGGCCAATAGCGCTATTGAGGCCGTGGTAGATCGCATTGGCAGCGAGCATCATGAGCTTTCAGGGCGTGCCAAGGATATGGGATCGGCGACCGTATTCATGGCACTGACCATTGTTACAGTGTGTTGGGTGACGATTCTCGGCGGCAATTATATCGGATAAATTCGCGCTGCTTGCACGGTTAAAGAGTGAGTAAGGCGGCCCCACCTGTAGTACCATACACAGCTTTATATTGGAGATTGCCCCATGCTCATGACCGTTCCCGAATTAATTGCCCAGGTAAGAGAAGAGTTACGCTTGCTGGACGCTGCTACGGCTATGAGCGAATGTGCTGACAAGAGCGGTGTCATTATTGACGTCAGGGAGCCCAGCGAAGTGCAGGTCAAGCCCGCAGCCGGGTCAATTAACATCCCGCGCGGTGTGCTGGAGATGATGGCACTGGAGAAGTTCAAGGAGCCGGGGCACCCCATATACATCCACTGCGCCAGTGGCGTCAGGGCCACCCTGGCAGCAGAGCAGTTGCACCGGCTGGGATACAACGATGTAACGGTTATTACCTGCGGTATTGATGACGTATGTAAGGCCCAGAGCTAGTACAAAAGGTAGGCACCTTCCAGGTCCGAAATGCCGCCTCGGAACTAATGCCACTCCCTCTGGTCGGAATGAATATCTCTATGCTGAGAGCTGGCTGTACTTTACGGTCGCTACTTTGGGATGGGGATTGACCCTGACCCTGTTACACTTAGCTGCTGGCACAAACCGTCAGCTGTACAATAACCAGATGTGAGATCACTTTGAAAGTATTTATTCGTATTACCACTGCCCTGCTGTTCACCCTCGTCTCCCTGCAAAGCTGGGCTGTTATCAACTACAGCGACGAACAGAGTGAAACTGTTGTCGAGATGATCGAGCAGTTGGAAAATCGCCATTACGCCAAGCTGGAGTACAACGATGAGCTCTCTTCACAGCATCTTGATGCGTACATTGACAGCCTGGATGGGGCCAAAATGTTCTTTACCAGCGCTGACGTCGAAGAGTTTCAAAAATACAGAAAACAACTGGATAACGATGCCCGCAAGGGAAACCTGGACGCGGGCTTCCAGATATTCAGTCGCTTTCAGTCTCGTGTGGAACACCGTTTGGAAGGTCTTATTGAAAACCTGGAAACCGATATCAAGGCAATGGACTTCACCCTTGATGAATCCTATTCGCTGGATATAGACGACAGGGCGTGGGCTGCCAATAGCAAAGAGATGGATGAGCGCTGGCGAAAAACTATAAAAAATCAAGTATTAAGCTTGAAACTGGCAGACAAAGACGATGACGAAATTTCCCCCACTCTGGTCAAACGCTATACCAACCAACTCAACCGAGTAAAGCAGTACAACTCACAGGATGTATTCCAGGTTTATGCCAATGCCCTTACCGAGCTATACGATCCGCACACCAGTTATTTTTCACCCCGTCGCTCTGAGAATTTTAATATTCATATGAGCCTCTCTCTTGAGGGTATTGGTGCCGTACTGCAACGGGAAGACGAATACACCAAGGTTGCGCGCCTGGTGGCCAAGGGTCCCGCTGACAAGCAGGGTGACTTGAAACCCTCAGATAAAATTATTGCCGTGGGCCAGGGAACAGAAGGAGAGATGGTAGATGTGGTCGGTTGGCGCCTGGATGAAGTCGTTAAACTTATTCGCGGCCCCAAAGACTCCATTGTCCGTCTGGAAACAATACCCGCCAAATCGAAGTCTACCGACAGCCGTAAAACTATAACCATCGTGCGCAACAAGGTTAAGCTGGAAGAGCAAAGTGCCCAGAAACAAATCCTCGATATTCCTATTGACGGCGAGGAAATGACCGTGGGCGTTATTGATATCCCCGCCTTCTATATCGACTTCGAGGCCATGCGCCGTGGCGATAAAGATTACAAAAGTACCACCCGCGACGTTAAGAGGCTGCTCGATGAGTTGGTTGAGGAAGGCGTGGACGGTATTGTCATCGACCTGCGTAATAACGGCGGTGGCTCTCTGCAAGAAGCCAATGAGTTAACAGGGCTGTTTATTGAGTACGGCCCCACGGTACAGATAAGACACTCCTCCCGCCGTGTGTGGCGCGACGGAAAACGTTTGCGCTCCTCCTATTACGAGGGCCCGCTGGTGGTATTGATCAATCGCCTCAGCGCTTCGGCATCAGAAATTTTTGCAGGGGCTATACAGGATTACGACCGGGGCCTGATTGTCGGCGACCAGTCATTTGGCAAGGGTACCGTACAGACGCTTGTCCCCCTCACCGAGGGACAGCTCAAGATTACCGAGTCGAAGTTCTACCGTATTTCCGGCGAAAGCACCCAGCATCGCGGCGTAGTGCCGGATGTTACCTTCCCCTCTATTTACGACCCCGAGGAGATTGGCGAGAGCTCGCTGGACCACGCCCTCAACTGGGACAAGATCAATTCGGTTCGCCATAGACGCTATCAGGACTTAACCACGATTTTACCCAAGGTAACCGACCTGTTTGAACAGCGCAGCGCTAAAAACCCCGACTTTATCTATCTGGAGGAGCAGGTAGAACTAGCCCAGGAAGTGCGCACTATTACCGAGTTGCCACTGAACCAGAAGTTGCGGGTCGCAGAACGGGAAGCACGGGAAGGGAAGGCACTGTCCATAGAGAACAAGCTGCGCGCAGCCAAGGGGGAAGAATTACTGGCCTCCTGGGACGAGCATGAGGATGAAGTTACCGATGACGATATAGATGTAGAATCCGAGACAGATTCTGACGCTGAAGAAGAAGCTGAGGAGGTGCCTGATGTACTACTCACAGAAGCCAGCAATATCCTGATCGACACCATGATGCTTAAGCAGCAGCGCTACGCTGACAGGAAATAACGTCAGGCCTCACCAAACCAGGCGAGGTCTTTATGCAGTTTCACCACATCGCCCACGATGATCAATGTTGGCGCACGGGGTTGTTCCCGTGCGACCACGTCCACCATAGTTGCCAATGTGCCGATTAAAACTCGCTGTTCTATCAAGGTGCCACGCTCCACCAGGGCGATGGGTGTATCTGCAGCGCGGCCGTGCTCCTGTAATTGCTCGCATATGAAGGGCAATCCGGCCAGACCCATATAAAAAACCAGGGTCTCTGCGGTATTTTGGAACTGACTCCAGTCGTGGTCTACGCTGCCCTCCTTCAGGTGCCCTGTAACGAAACGTACAGATTGGGCGTAATCTCTGTGGGTCAGGGGGATGCCTGAGTAACAAGCCGCACCGCTGGCTGCGGTGATGCCTGGAACAACCTGGAAGGGAATATTATGCTGCGCCAGCAGTTCTATTTCTTCGCCGCCTCTACCAAAAATAAAAGGGTCACCGCCCTTTAACCGCACAACACGTTTGCCCTGTAGCGCCAAATCTACCAACAGTTGATTGATCTCCTGTTGTGGCACAGTGTGATCCGAGCGGGCCTTGCCTACATAGATGCGCTCGGCATCACGTCTGGCAAGATTGACGATGGGATCCGACACCAGGCGGTCATATAACACCACATCTGCACTTTGTAGTAAGCGCACCGCCTTGAAGGTCATCAGGTCCGGGTCGCCAGGCCCGGCACCGATCAAGTAGACTTCCCCGCAGGGTGAATGTTCACGCGCCTGCAACTGCTCATAGAGCCTTTTCTCGGCCTGCGCATCCCGTCCCGCCAACACCAATTCACCGATGGTACCCTCTACAGCCTCCTCCCAGAACAATCGCCGGGGTGTCTGCTCGGGTATTTGCTGTTTTACCACAGCGCGCATTTTTCCTGCGAAATCGGCCAATCTACCATAGGCTGCGGGCACCAGGGCTTCAATTTTGCGGCGCAGCAAACGGGCCAGAACCGGGCTGCGCCCGCTGCTGGATATCGCGATAAGCAAGGGCGAGCGATCGACAATCGAGGGAAAGATAAAGGTGCACAACTCCGGAGAGTCAACCACGTTAACAGGAATGCCGTGGGCCCTGGCATCGTTTGAAATATGTTCGTTGACGCTGTGATTGGGGGTTGCGGCAACTACCAATGTCAGGTGTCCAAACAGGTGAACCAGGCCTTTTTTACCGTGACCGTCAATGTCGTACGTGGTCTGTAGCCAGGTACTACCTGCCTGTTCCAACAGGCCTGCCAACTCCTCGCTAATCTCCGGTGCGACAACCGTCAGGTCTGCCCCGGCAGACAGCAGAAGCCGGGCCTTGCGTGTCCCCACGTTGCCGCCGCCCACCAGCAGCACGCTGGCGCCTTTGAGTTCGAGGTATATAGGCAGGTATTCCAAGTGAACTAGTCGGCACGCTTTAGCACTTCTGTGCCGCCCATATAGGGCTGCAGAACCTTGGGAACCACAACGCTGCCATCTTCACATTGGTAGTTCTCCAGAACCGCCACCAGCGCGCGACCTACCGCCAGACCGGAACCGTTTACGGTGTGTAGCAATTCGGGCTTGCCCGTCTCGGGGTTGCGCCACCGCGCTTGCATGCGCCGAGCCTGGTAGTCGGCAAAATTACTACAGGAAGATATTTCACGGTAGGTATTCTGGGCGGGCAGCCAGACCTCAAGGTCATAGGTTTTCGTCGCCGAGAAACCCAGGTCACCACCACAGAGAATAACTTTCCTGTAGGGCAGCTCCAGGGCCTGTAAGATAGCCTCTGCGTGTCCGGTGAGCGCCTCCAGTGCATCGCGAGATTGCGAGGGCCTCACCAGTTGTACCAGCTCTACTTTTTCAAACTGGTGCTGGCGAATCATGCCTCGTGTGTCGCGTCCGTAGCTTCCCGCCTCACTGCGAAAGCAGGGGGTATTACAGGCAAATCGAATACCATTTTCGCCCATTTCAGTATCTTCGAATATCCTGTCCCGTGCGACATTGGTGACCGGCACCTCCGCTGTCGGAATCAGATAGTAGTCCTGGTCGGAGCGCAGCTTGAACAGGTCTTCCTCAAACTTGGGCAGCTGTCCGGTACCGCGCAGGGAGTCCTTGTTCACGATATAGGGAACATAAATTTCTTGGTAGCCGTGCTCAACCGTGTGCGTGTTGAGCATAAACTGGGTGAGCGCCCTGTGCATTTTGGCTAAATCACCGTAGAGAATGGTGAACCGGGATCCGGTAATTTTACCGGCAGTTTCTGTGTCAAACTGGCCCAGGCCCTCCCCTACGTCCACATGGTCTCGCACTGCAAAATCAAAGGATTTAGGCTCGCCCCAACGGGATACTTCAATATTCTCATCCTCGCTGGCACCCGTCGGTACGGCTTCATCGGGGATATTGGGAATGCTCAACAACAAATCATCCAGTTCCAACTGAACCCGACGTGCCTGCTCGGTCAAACCGTCTATCTGTGCAGCAATTTTATCCAGGGTTTGCT
>JAUVBI010000209.1 GCA_030591305.1 Pseudomonadota bacterium | reverse complement strand
TTTTTCCAGCAGTGGATTACGCATGATAAATTCTTCGGTAACAGGGTTGGAGTTTCAGTCGGTTTTTTTCTTCATCAGCGGTGCAAAGCCGTCAATTGAAACGGCCGTTGCTCCAGAGGCCTTTGGCTTTCCCTGATTTTTCTTGTTGCGCTGGCGAGATTTACTTTTTGAGCCCGGTGAGTCTTTGCGCTTTTTTTTGCCGCCTGCCGCTTTTCCGGATGCTTTCTGTTTCTTAGGGCCACTGAATTTGGCTTTTAGCCCCGGTAGCGTGCGGCGTTCGCAACTCAACTTCAGGTAGCGCTCTATGCCGGCCATCAGATTCCACTCCGGGGAGCTTACCAGTGACACGGCTACACCGGTTGCGCCAGCTCGGCCGGTGCGACCGGTGCGGTGCAGGTAGTCGTCACCGCTACGGGGAATATCGTAGTTAACAACCAGGGAGATGTCTTTTACATCCAGTCCCCGGGCGGCGAGATCGCTGGCGGAGACGATATCAATTTTACCATCGCTAAACTGGGTGATAACGTGGCGGCGTTCCTCGGTGCTCATCTCTCCGTGCAGGCTGGCACAGCGCAACTTGTGATAGGACAAAAGCCCTGCAAGTCGATGTGCCGTGGTGCGTTTGTTGCTGAATATCAGTGCGCGTTTAAAGTTTCCCTGTTGCATCAGAGCTGTCAGTATCTTGTCTTTGTGTTTGGGGCTGTCCGCAAGAATAATCTGGTGAAAAATACTGGCGTGGGCTCGGCGCACAACACCGATATCAATTATTTGTGCATCGTGCATGAGGGCACTGGCCACACCGTCCAGCGCTTTGTGTTGGAGTGTGGCGGAGAGCATAAGAACTTGTTTCTTCTGCGCACAGAATGCATTGATTTTCAGTACATCGTCCCGAAAGCCCATGTCCAGCATTCTGTCGGCTTCATCGAGTACCAGGGTGCGCAGACCCGAAAAGTCCGTGCTGCCTTTTTCACAGTGTTCCAGCAGGCGGCCGGGGGTGCCGACAATAATCTCTGGATTTTTGTTAAAAATGGATTTCTGGTATTTAAATTCTGCACCACCGGTAATGGCCTGTACTGAAAGGGGGCATTTGCCGGTGAGTTGGCGACATTGTTTCAGTACCTGGCGGGCGAGCTCCCGGGTGGGGACCAGTATCAACGCCAGAGTGGCGGCATCCCGGTTAATTTCCTGACTGAGGATTTGCTGAATAATAGGCAGTAGATAGGCGAGGGTTTTACCGCTGCCGGTTTCGGCACTGACGCTGAGGTCTTTGCCGGACAGTACTGCGGGAACCATTTTTTCCTGCACAGGGGTGGGCTCTTCCAGCCCCATGGATTCCAGGCCAAGCTTCAGTCTACGATCGAGTTGCAGTGCTTCAAACAAGGTAATAGTTCCCAAATGGCGTTATCCTAACGCACTGGAGGTGTATTACCAGACCAAGTTGAGGATAATAGCGCCATTGCAAAGGAACTTCGACGTACCATGACGCCACAAAACTCCCGAATTACCCAGATTCTACTTCTTTTCCTGTTGTTTTCCTGTGGGGTACTACAGGCACAGGAAAACACCAGGCCCTCTGTGGGGCTGGTGCTGGCAGGGGGTGGTGCCAGGGGTATTGCCCACGCTGGTGTTATTACCGCACTGGAAGAGATGCATATACCTGTTGATGCAATCGCTGGCACCAGTATGGGGGCTCTGGTGGGGGGCTTGTATGCCACGGGTATGTCGGGTGAAGAGCTCAGGGAGGTTATCTTCACTATGGACTGGGAGGAAGCCTTTCAAGATAGTGTAGATCGCGGGGAACTACCCATGCGGCGCAAAAATGACGACTACGACTATCCGTCTCAGGTGCAGCTTTCATTTAAAGATGGTGGGGTGGCTTTGCCACTGGGTATTGTGCAAGGTCAGCAAGTGAGGTTGATGATCAAGGAGCTGATGAAAGATGCTGCTGACGTCGATGATTTTGATGAGCTGCCTACGCCATTTCGGGCAGTGGCGACCGATATTGAGACGGGCGATGCCTACGTCTTCAGCGATGGTAATATTGTCACAGCCATGCGCGCCAGCATGTCACTGCCCGGTTTGTTGACACCGGTAGAGCACGATGGCCGCCTGCTGGTAGATGGGGGCCTGGCTAATAATATCCCGGTGGATGTTGCCAGGAATATGAATATAGACCGGCTTATCGTCATCGATATTGGTACGCCCCTGATGGACCGCGATGAGATTACCTCCTTGCTATCAGTGGCCGACCAGGTGCTGGGTTTTTTAACCCGCAAAAATTCACTTTATCAACTTGAAACCCTGACCGAAAAAGACCTGCTGATTCGCCCGACCCTTGAGGGGGTTGGCATGCTGGATTTTGATCAGCAGGCGGTGATCTATCAGAGCGGTTATGACGCGGCGATGTCCCTAAAGGATGAGCTGTTGTCTTTGTCGGTGGACGATGAAGCCTGGAATCAATATATCGCCCAGCGGCATATACTCACACCCATAGATACCTCTGTTCGTTTTGTCGATGTTGAAAACGATAGCCGGGTATCCGATGAGATGATCCGCAGGCGGATTACACAGCCCATTGGCAAGCCGTTGGATCGCGACCAGTTATTGCAGGACATAGCAAAAATATACGCCCTGGGCTACTGGCAGCTTATTGATTTCGAAGTGCAGCGGCGGGAAGAGGGCCAGGGGCTTCTTATTAAGGCTAAAAGCAAAGCCTGGGGGGGGAACAAGCTAAAATTTGGTTTGAGCCTGATCACCGATATGGACGGTACCAGCGAATTTAACTTGGGGGCCAGCTATTCGTTGAAGGGATTGAATGCCCTGGGCGGTGAGGCTTATGCCAGGGCACAGTTCGGCGACACCATATTGCTATCGGGGGAGTTTTACCAGCCCCTGGATCTGGATTCGCGTTTCTTTGTAGTACCTTATCTCGGATGGCAGGATAGGCAAGTACTTACCCTCGGGCCGGAATTTAGTTCAGAGGATGTTGTAGGGCAGTGGCGCGTGCGGGATTTGAGAGGGCAGTTGGCAGTTGGTGTCAACCTTTTCACCAGCTCTGAATTTCGCCTGGGGGCATTTCGAGGCTATGGGGAGTATGAGGTGGATGTGGCCAGTGATCCTTCCCTGATAGAAGACACCTTCAATGAGGGAGGTGTTTTTGTGTCCTACCGGTTTGATAGTCTGGATAACTCATTTTTTCCAACCAGCGGGGTCTTCGTGTATGCAAATGTAGAGCGCCAGGATGAAAACCTGGGTGCTAGTAATGACTTTGATAACTGGCAGTTCTTTGGCCAGGCGGCCTATAGCTTCGGTAGGGATAATGGTAATACCGTACTTTTGACGGGAAGGTTGGCGCAGTCGGAGGACGCTGCCAATGAACCACAGAACTACTATCAGTTGGGTGGATTATTCAATTTATCCGGTGTTAGCCAGAACTTTTACTCGGGCAGGCAAATGGCTTTTGTTATGGCTCAGTACCAGCGCAGACTATCTGACCGGTCGGTTTTACCCATCGACATGCCTGTTTATGCAGGGCTCTCCATTGAGGGTGGCCAGTTGTGGAGCGAACACTCAGATATCGATTACAGCGACATAATCACCTCGGGGAGTATCTACCTGGCGATAGATTCACCGCTGGGTCCGATTTATTTTGCGTATGGTCGCACCAATGAATCACAGGATGCGATTTACCTTTCACTGGGCTGGCCTTTCCTCAGTAACAACACAACGCCGGGTCGTTAGCGATGAGCATGAGCCTCTCAAGTCGAATTTTTATTGGCCTGTTTGCCGGAATTTGCACGGGCCTGTTTTTCGGCGAATTGGTAGCCGACCTGAAAATATTGGGCGATATTTTTATCAAGCTGCTGCAGATAACGGTTCTCCCGTATATTATTGTGTCGCTGATCGCCGGTTTTGGCCGCATGGAATTGAGCCAGGCGAAGCGCCTGGCTATCAGGGGTAGTGCTGTTCTGTTTTTGATCTGGGGCCTGGCCCTGTTGATGATATTTGTCGCGGCGTTGGCGTTTCCCGACCTGGATAGCGCGTCTTTTTTTGGTAGCGCCGTTTCCCCGGAGCCGCAGCAGAGTAATCTTATAGACTTGTACCTGCCATCCAATGTTTTCTATTCCCTGTCCAATAATATGGTGCCGGCGGTGGTGTTTTTCAGCATCCTGGTGGGGGTTGCGCTGATTTCGGTAGAAGATAAGAGCAGTGTTCTGCCAATTTTTGATGGCCTGACCGCAGCATTCAGTAAAATAAATGCAGCTTTCGTACAGCTCACACCCCTGGGAATTTTCGCTATCGCGGCCGCCGCTGCAGGCACCATGACCATTGACGAGCTGGCGCGGGTGCAGGTTTATCTGGTGACCTATATCTCACTGGCGTTACTGGTGACCTTCTGGATATTTCCCGGCCTGATCGCGGCACTCAGCGGTATTCCCTTCCGGGAGATCCTGAGTACGTTCAAGGACACCCTGGTAACGGCATTTGCCACGGGCAACCAGTTCGTCGTTCTTCCGCAAATTGCAGAAAACTGCAAGACCTTATTAAGCCGGCACAATTTACGCAGCCCCGAGGCTGACTCTGCTATCGATATCATTGTTCCTGTTTCCTTTAATTTCCCCTCGTTGGGAAAATTACTAGTCATATTATTTGTTCTGTTTTCCGCCTGGTTTAATGATATAGATATCTCTACCGGCGAGAGTATCTCTCTGGCCTTTAATGGCCTGTTCAGCCTTTTTGGCAGTATCAATGTCGCTGTCCCCTATATGCTGGACTCGTTGCGGATACCGACGGATATGTTTCAGCTATTTCTGGTAACAGGCATTGTGGTCGGTCGCTTTGGTGCGATGCTGGCCGCCCTGCATATTATTGTCTTGAGTGTTATCGGCACGATTGCCCTGTGCGGGGGGTTGAAGCTTAAGAGTCGCCCCATCCTTATTTATTTGGCCGTCACCATGGTGTCGCTGTTCTTGCTGGTTATGGGGCTGCGTACTTACTTTCAGGCCTTTGTGCCCGAGCCACCCGCCAAAGAGGTGGTACTGGCAGACATCCATTTGATGTATGAGCGGTCTCCGGCACAGGTTTTCCATAGGGTGCCGGCACCGATTGAAACCTTGCTCACCGGCTCCCGACTGGATCATATTAATGACAGTAGGCTGCTACAGGTAGGTTATCGCCCCAATAATTTGCCCTGCAGCTTTTTGACCCCCGGGGGGGAGTTAGTGGGCTTTGATGTGGAGATGGCCTATGCCCTGGCGGAAGACCTCAATGTAGCGCTTGAATTTGTACCCTTCGAATTTGATCTGCTTGGCAATATGCTCTCCTCGGGGCAGATCGATATGGCAATGTCCTGCATTGCCAGCCTGCCAGATCGTCATGCCTACGCTTCTTTCTCCCGTTCCTACCTGGATCTCACGCTGGCCTTTATCGTCCCGGATCATGAGCGCCATCTTTTTGACGATTTGGAGACATTGCGAAACCGGGATGAACTGACCATCGCCCTGATAAGCTCCCACTATTTTCGCCCCAAGATTCAGCGCTTGTTGCCCAATGC
>JAUVBI010000074.1 GCA_030591305.1 Pseudomonadota bacterium | reverse complement strand
TCACCACCTGGTTCTACGGTGCCACCTGTTTCAGCTTTTTGTTCGGCGCCGAGGTACAGCACTACTACCGGTGGATATTCCTGGCCACCATCGTCTTTGGTGCCAGCGTAAGTATTGATGTGGTGTTCAATTTTATATCCGGGGCCTATGGATTGATGGCAATTCCGACGATGATTGCGACGTTAATGCTGGCGGGAAAAGTTAAAGCGGCGGCGGTAGATTATTTTCATAGGCATCCGTACTAACTGCAGCCCCGTTGGCGGGAATTAGAGCCAGCAAAGGCTCTTTTACACCAATATCTGTTCTGACAGGCTATCCAGCCGCTCCTTAACCGCTTCCCAGCATGGCAACTGCCGCTTCAGCAATTTGTAAAACCCATCACTGTGATTATGATACTTCAGGTGGCACATTTCATGGACGATCACGTAATCGATACAAACCCTGGGCGCTTTTACCAATAAGGGGTTCAGGGACAGTTTTCCTTTGGGTGAGCAACTGCCCCATTGTTTCTTCATTTTTCGCAGTTGCCATGGGGGCTGTTGTTTCACCCAGCCAAGTTCAGGGCAGATAATAGCCAGACGCTGGCTAAAAATTGCTTCTGCCCGTTTCAGGTACCAGTTGTGTAGCAGCATTTTTATAAGGGTTGGGTCTTGATCGGGAGTGGTTACCTGCAACATTCCGCGTTGTAATTTTGTACCGGGCTCCCGGGTTTTTGATACTTTCACCTTCAACAAATAACGTTTGCCCAAATACCAGTGTGTCTCGCCACTGACATACTGGCGCGGCAGTGCGTGGCTGTGGAGCAAGGCCAATTTGTTCTGCTGCCTGCTTACCCAGCGCGCCCGCTTTAACAGCGCCTGCTTGATGGCTTTCATGCTGGTGCCCGGCGGCGCGTCGATAATGATCTGTTGGTCGGCTTGTACGTGGATAGCCACTTTGGCATTGATGCTCTGGCGGTAACGCACCCTGAAGTTTAAGGTCTGGTCGCCATAGATTACCTGGTTGTTCACTTTGAACGATTGGCCATTAAGAACGATCTCGATTCATCAAACCCACCCGGGTGATATGAATGATTTTCTCTATAACGGCTTTGGCCCTATCCATACCCATGGGCTTGAACAACATGGGCAGCAAGCCCTTGGTGATGCTGGCCTCAATACTCTGTGGATTCAGTGAGTGCTCAGCCACGGACTGCTCAACGATCTGGTCGGTTTCCAGTGCCAGCTCGGTGAGCTGATTGATTTCTTCTTCGGAGGCTGTGGCAAAGTAGTCTTCGCCCAGTACCAGCCTGAATGAGCCGTAATAGGCGCGGGCATGGGGCTTGCCCGTGAGTGGCTCAGGAATATCATCCATATCGTAGTTATCGAGCTTTTCTTCGAAAGCTTTAAACAGGGCGTACTGTTTGGCGGGGTGGTCAAACAGGGCCTCGGCTTCGGCGATGGCCTGTTTGAGCAACTCGGAAAAAACTTTCTGGGCGTAGGGGTCAGCTTCCAGGCTCTGTTCAATGGTTCTGCGTACACGGGTTTTAATCAGGTCAGTCTCGTTACGGGTTTTTTCTTCGGTCCATTCAGGGGCCTCCTTGCCGAGCTCACCGACTATATACACACCCTCGGATTCCTCAATAGACTCACCTACCACGTGCTTGTCGACCAGGCTGCGAATCTGTTGCTCGTAGACGCTGTAATCGACTGTTTCCTGAGCATCCTGGCGGGCGATCTTGCGTAAACCGGTAAAGAAGCGCAGATCGCGTTTGTACTCTTTAATCATTGCTTCAGTGAAACTGCCATCTTCAAAGAAGGAGCGTGACGACAGCGCCAGTTTCAGGCACAGCCCAAAGTCGGTCAGCGCCTGGTAAAAGTCTTCACGAATTCTCAGCTTTTTATCGTAACTGTCTCCGTCGGCGTCCTCCACGTATTCGGGGATCAATACCTGGCGAAACTGTTCCATGTCTAGCCGGTTCTTCACCGACTTGAACATCGCCCAGAGCTTGTCGTGCAGGCCAGGCAGGCGTTTGTATTGGGTGCTCATCTGCCCGTAGAGCCCTTCAATGTCGTCAATGTCATAACCGGCCTGGGTGCGATTGGCCAGGTCTTGATACTGGGCAATGGAGGTGTCCAGTTCTTCCAGAATGCCACGGTAATCGATCAGTAAGCCGTATTGCTTTTGCTCGTGCAGGCGGTTCACCCGGGCGATGGCCTGAATCAGGGTGTGTTCTTTCAGCGGCTTGTCAATATAGAGCACAGTATTGCGCGGCTCATCAAACCCGGTGAGTAATTTATCCACCACAATTAACAAGTCTGGCGGCCCGTCGGTGCCAAAGGCTTCAATAATGTCACGTTCATAGCTTTCAGCGTTGTGCCCATTGAGGCTGCCCTGACCGACATTGTCTTTCCACCACTGCAACACTTCAGGGAGAGTTGACTCATCCACATCCTGGTGTCCCTCGCGGCTGTCGGGTTGTGACATCATTACTGCACTACTCACCAGACCAGTGGCATCCAGATGTTTTTTGTAACGGATAGCGGCAACTTTACTCTCAGTAGCCACTTGGCCTTTCAAGCCTATGTTCAGGGCTTTGATATTCTCGCTAAAGTGAATAGCTATGTCCCAGGCGATCAGCTCGATGCGGGCTTCAGACCCGTAGACGGCACCTTTTTGAGTAAACTTTTGTTTCAGGTCGGTTTTTTGTTCATCGCTCAGCCCGGCGGTTATCTTGTCGAACCAGTTATCAATGGCCTCTTCATTAACCGATAACGAGGGTTGGCGCTGTTCATAGAGCAGGGGTGTGACCGTGCCGTCTTCCACCGCCCGCTGCATAGTATAAGCGTGGACGATGGGGCCGAATTTATTGGTGCTCTTGTCGTTTTTAAGCAGTGGTGTACCGGTAAAGGCTACATAGGCGGCATTGGGCAAGGCCTTGCGCATGCGTTCGTGGTTCTCGCCCCCTTGGCTGCGATGGCCCTCATCAATCAGCACAATCAGATTATCGGAGGGGTTGTAGCATTCAGGCTGTTTGGATGCAGTATTAAATTTGTTGATGATGCTGAAGATAATCCGCTCATTACCCTGGCCAATTCTTTTTGCCAGCTCCTTGCCTGAACGTACCTTGGATTTTTCGCCTTCTTTTTTACTGGCGATTTCAGAACCAAAGGCACCGCCGGATAAAAAGGTTTTGGCTAACTGTTTTTCCAGGTCGATACGGTCGGTAACAACAATAATGCGGCACTCCTTCAAGGAAGGGTGCATCAACAGGGCTTTACAAAGAAATACCATGGTGAAGGATTTACCGGAACCGGTGGTATGCCAGACCACGCCGCCTTCGCGCCCACCTTGTGTGTTGCGCAGGTTAATGCGTTCAATCAATGCCTTGACGCCAAAGGCCTGCTGGTAACGGGCGGCGATCTTACCGGCCTTTTTGTCAAATAGAATAAAAAAGCGCACAAACTCCAGCAGGCGCTGCGGGCTAAGCAGGCTGATCAACAGGCGGTCCTGTTCAGTGACCAGTTCCGGTTTGCTCCACAGTGTTTCAAAATAGGTGCGTAGCTGGGGCTCTTTCCCGGCAAATAAGGTGTCCAGTGCATCAGCGGTTAAGGCAGTTTTTTTAACTCGGCTAAAGTGCTTCTCGCCAAATTCTTCCTCCCGCCATTTTGCCCAGAACTTGGCTGGTGTTTTGGTGGTGCCGTAACGCCCGTCTATACCACTGATAGACAACAACAACTGGCTGAAGGCAAATAGCCTGGGTATCTCGTCATTCTTCTGGTTGCGAATCTGTTGGCTGATGCCCTCGTCGACCATATTCTTGTTGGGGTTACCCGAATCTGGACGTTTGGCCTCAATTACCACCAGCGGCATACCGTTCACATAACAAACCAGGTCCGGCCGACGGTTGCTGGTGCCGTTGGTGTTCACCACTTCCATCTCTTCAGTTACCACGAAGCGGTTATTACTCAGGCTATTCCAGTCCAGTAGCCGGACAGTGGTGGGGTGCTTTTTGCCGTTAATGAATTCTGTGACTGTAATGCCCAGAACCAGCTTGTTATAAAAGCGTTCATTGGCGGTCATCAGGCCTTCGTTCAGCCCGGGGGAGGCCACATCGCGAACGATCTGGTCAATGGCATTGCCCGAGAGTGGGTATTGCTCGCCTTTGTACTCAAAGCGCTGAGTTTGCAAAAAGGCAATGAGGTCGTTTTTTAGTAATAACTCACGGGTATTTTCGCGCTGCGCCAGACACGCTTCAGTAGAGAGAAATTTCCAGCCGCAGGCCATCAGGGTTTTTAGCGCAGGGATATGGCTGCTGTATTGTTCTTTGGTTTCTGGTAGCTGATTTTCAGCTGGATTATTCAGCCCCATAATGGGTGCTCCTTCCAGTTTTCAGGCATGCCCATGGCCCTCCTGAAATGAGGTTTATCGGCTATTGGACTGAGCAGAGAGGTTGTTTCCTGTTGCCAGTCACTATTATTACCTGTTGCTTTCAGCAGATGCCGTAACATCAGTAAGATGTAAAAAATACGATCATTACGAGGTGTAATTGGGCTGAGCCAGTTAGGGTCTTTGTTGGCGTCAGGGCGAATAGCCAGTTCACGGTTCCATAGGCGGCTGTGATGAGCGCATACATTTCGAATATAAGTCAGGATATGGAGCCAATTACCCAGGCGCTTGTGATGAATATCAAACTGAGTAGCTATTGATTTTTTATCCTCTACGCCTGATCTGAAATCATTTCGTAAACCTTTGTAAAAAAAAGATAAGGCTCCAAGACTCATCACTTCGGTAACCATCCAGACAGGAATAGTTGGAAAGCCCTGGTAGTGACTGCGAAAATGACGGATGAACTCGTCTGATGAGCGCAAGGTTTCCTCCTCCAGCTTGGCTAGCCACTTGCCATGATCGAATTTGGGGTGAAAGTTTTTGGGGTCAGCATGGGCAAATGCTCCATAACTGTGGCCCATGTGATAGGTGATTCTGGTCCGTATCGCTACCTCTATCCGTTCAATTGCGTCCATAATCTGAAGGCGAAGTTGACGGTCAAAATTATAGAGCTCGATGACATCTTCAAAATTGGTTCCAGGGGTGATCTTGTTGCTACGCTTACCGTATTTATCAATGATACGAAAAGGGTACCAGTAGGCACTAAGGCGGTAATAGCTAATCGAGGAGAGTGCTGTTAGTGCCACATCTTTATCAGCGATGACCAGCCCACGCTGGCGAATGCGCTCTAATTGCTGCTCGAAGCGAAGTGCCTGCTTGTGGTATTGCTCAGGCATTGTTGTTGCCCCGAGCTTTTATGCAGGCATAAAAAAACCGCCAAGGTTGCGCGTTGCCCTTTCGGGTACTAAGCGTGACGGTTATGTTGCGTACATTGTGGCAAATTTGCCTGCGATAGTCAATCATCATAAACCCCCCGACGTCTCCGCGGAGACGTTTTACGGTTATAAGCGGCCTTGCTACGGAGTGTTGTGGTTATATGCATCAGTGCAGACCGCAGCATTTCTTGTATTTTTTTCCGCTGCCACAAGGGCAGGGGTCATTTCGGCCCACTTTGGGTTCCGGCCGGGTGAATGGTTCTTCGTTAGCGGCACTCGTGGGCAGTATGGGCGTGTGAAACTGCGGTGGCGGTATTCCGCCACGCTGTTCCAGCCAGTAGGCATGAATTCGTCTTGCGACAGGCTCAATCTGCTCCTGCCAGAACACAACTTCTTCCTCGGTCATTTTGTCCAGTTGCTGCCAGCCATCCTCGGTGGTGAACATCAGCATGGGTGCCAGATAGTCTTCATGTGAGTTGGGCATCTCATCCCAGTGGTCCGGGCATAGGGCCACGCCTTTCATATAGCCCTCGCACCATTCATCGACGACGGTGTAACACTTGCCTTCTACGACGCGTTCCATAAAACAGGGCTCAAAATCCATGGACGCTTCCGCCAAGGGGGTCGCAATACTGTTCATGTAGCGCATCAGTAATCCGAAGATGTGTTGAAACTTCTCCTCACTATCCCATACTGGTGAGTTCTCCTGGCCACCCCAGATCGCTTCCAACCACCGCGAGGGTGGTATAGAAACGGGGCCGCTGATAACAGCTGTGAGAAAGCCGTCCAGTTCGGAAACACAGAAAATACCTTCTTCGTATTCCAGTGAAAGCAGGAATTCGTCGAGCGCCTCGTATTCTTCTTCGCTCAGGGGAGAAAACAGATCATTTGGGGAGATCATGGGCTAACCTTGACGCGGCGTTTGCCGGTTAGTAGTTGTTGCATTAGGGCTTTTTTCTGTAATTTGAGCGATTGCAGCTGTTGCTCAAGGTTATGCTGATCTGCCTCCGCAGTATTAATAACATCGGCAATGGCCGTTTGTTCGCTTAATGGGGGAATGCGTAGCCGGGTAATGAAGAAGGCTGTTGAACTGACGTTAAGCAGGCCGTGATTTCTCGCACCTTCCTGGGCAATCGCATATATCTCGCGGTCGAAATACCCACCTTCGAAAAAATGACGGAAGAAATCATGTTCGTGATCATCCGGTTTGATCAGGTTGAAACAAATATACAGGCTGGAAACGACACCCGCATCGTAACGACCTAACGGTTTAATCGCGCCATAAGGATAGCCGTTGGAATAGCTTTTGTTGTAGGCGAAGTCACCACGATGCAGTAGGGTGTACCCCTGCAGGTTTTCGCTGGCCACACGTTTGTTGAAATATTCTTTCTGACTGACCAAGCCATCTTTTCCGGAAATAGTCAGTATGTTGTCATTATCGACAGTATTTTTCCGTTTCAGCCGATCAAAGATTTGGTTGAAACAATACTCCTGCCACTCACCACTAAACCCCGGCAAGCGCTTCTTCCCCGTCAGCAGCTGCTGCATCAGGGCTTTTTTCTGGGCTTTGCTGTTTTTAATCAGTTTTTCGGTGGTTGCAATGGCCTGATCCCAGGTCGATAGGATTTGGGCGATTTTGGTTTGTTCAACTAATGGCGGAAGCTTAACCAATAATGTTTTGTATGCACCTACATTTAAATGCTGCTGTGCCATTCCTCCTTGTAGATTTAGAACTTGAGATTTTCCAAGGTGGGAGTTAGTGAAAGCACAAAGAAATTCTGGAAGTACCTTATCCATATTTGGTCGAGCGATTACTATATCGATTGCATTTGATCCCTCAAATTCTTTAGTTACAACGCATGCTGTTCCAGGGTAACCAGTTCTTACAACGAGCAAGTCGCCCTCGAATATCTCCGACTTTTTATTTATTTTGTGACCCTCTTCAGATATGTATACCCAATTGGAATCATTTATATAGCCCTCTCTCACATTTGCAGATCTGAATGTCTTAATGCCTTTGTCCTCTTCCACGTAGTATTTTTTTGGAGTGATTACGATCCCTACAGATACGGAATGACAAATGTCATCTGCTGATAAAATTACCCACTTACTCGGAAGCATAATTGGGTTCCTTTAAGAGTGCGCACATTGATTCTTTGATATCTTTAAGCTGTATTTGTAATTCTTTTCTTTCTTTAATCGTTGCTGTGATATCGATCTCTTCCTCAAACGTATCCGCATACTGCGGAATATTCAGATTAAAGTAATTCTCCCAAATTTTATCCAGATGACCAAGGCTGAGAATATCCTGGTCGATTCCATCCCCATAGTTGCGGCTGG
The DNA here is from genome assembly GCA_030591305.1 of Pseudomonadota bacterium. The sequence continues at coordinate 4,593 of JAUVBI010000074.1, read as the reverse complement.
CAGCATTCATGGTTTTTTATCAAGCTTGTTTCTACTTTGCGCCGTTAACGACTTAACACTTTGCTCTGGAGTTTCCATATCCTCAGGCATGGCGCCGCCCAGCTCCTTGATAGTTTTCCGAACTTTGGCGCCTACATCATGGTGTGTTTGGTTGGCTTTTATTTTTTCTTTTACCTTGTCGCGCTTCAGCTTTTCTTCAGTTTGGGTGGCTCGAAATAGATTGGCGGCAAGTTCGGTGGAACCCATATGATCTAGAATTTTCTGACTCTTCCCCAGCGCTTTACGCTGGTGTATGGCCTTGTTGTCGAGCCCGCCATAAAGGCCTTTATAACCGTGATTTTGAAAGATGGCGTAGTCCAGGCCGCTTTGCACTCCGGCATCTTTTGCCGCTGCTGCCAGATTTTTGTTATGTCGGCTTAGCTCTTCGCGTAGAACCAGACGTTTTTTATCTTCGGATAAGGCTTTAAATTCGCCATCGTCTTGTAATTCCTGGCGTCGGGTTTGTATCGCGAAATAGGTTTGTCCCTGGGCGATAACCGGCTTGCTGGCATTGGCGTTTTGTACGATGAGATAGCAGGCATAGCGTGATAGTTGATAATCTGCCACTTTACGCGATGCACCGGAGCCAATCTTGACCATTTTGTCCAAAGGGACAAAATGGTCTTTGTCGTCGTATCCTGTTGTTTTGCAAGCGATTATGGCCTTGCTGATAACCTGTTCAAATTTTCGCCATTCGCGGTAATCGAACACCGCTTGCAGGTCACGGGCATACCAAAATTCAATGCCCTGTGCCGATAGGTGCCGTAGCGCCTCGAATCGATTGGTCGGCTTGTCAGCATCCCGGTTACTCATAGCCCAGTTCCTCTAAATAGCCGCTCATCTTCTTCTCAATCTCAGCAAGCTGTTGTGTTAACTCGCCTCGCTCTTTGCGAACGGCCACCAGATCAATTTCTTCCTCTTCTTCAAAGGTGTCCACATACCGTGGAATATTCAGGTTAAAATCGTTCTCCTGAATTTCTTTCAGGCTGGCGAGGTAGGCATACTTATCAACGCTCTTACGCGCCTGATAGGTCGCCAGGATTTTATCCAGATGTGCGCGGCTGAGCATATTCTGGTTTTTACCGCTCTCATACTCTCGACTGGCATCAATAAACAGCACCTTGTTATCACTTTTGGCTTTTTTGAAGATCATAATCGCAGCGGGGATGCCGGTGCCGTAAAACAGTTTTTCCGGCAAGCCGATCACAGCATCGAGAAGGTTTTCCTCCACCAGTTTCTGGCGAATTCTACCTTCGCTGGCGCCACGAAATAACACGCCGTGCGGTACCACTACCCCCATGCGTCCCGTCTTGGGCTTCATGGTTTCAATCATATGCAGAATGAAGGCATAGTCGGCTTTGGTGCGTGGCGGGATGCCCCGGCGAAAACGGCCATGGCGGTCATTGTCGGCAGATTCATGCCCCCACTTATCCAGCGAGAAAGGAGGATTGGCCACAACCACATCAAAGTGCTTCAGGCTTTCATCACTGTTGAGCAAACGCGGGTTACGCAGGGTGTCGCCCCATTTAATAATGTGGTTGTCTTCACCGTGCAGGAACATATTCATTTTCGCCAGCGCCCAGGTGCTGCCAATGGCTTCCTGGCCGTAGAGAGCGTATTTTTTGCCACCGGTGGCTTCTTTGATTCGTCGGCCGCACTTCATTAACAATGATGCGGAACCGCAGGCGGGGTCGCAGATATCGTCACCCTCCTGTGGTTCAACCAGCTCGGCGATCAGCTGCGAGACTTCGGCCGGGGTGTAAAACTCACCGGCTTTTTTGCCGGCGCTGGCGGCAAATTTTTCAATCAGGAATTCGTAGGCATCACCGATAATATCGCGGCTGCCCACACGGCTGGGGCGCAGGTTAAGTTGGGGCTTGTTAAAATCCTCAATTAAGTGGCGGAGAATGTCGTTCTTTTGTGCTTCGTCGCCAAGCTTGGTGGAGTTAAAGGAAATATCCTGGAACACGCCGTGGTCGCCGTCCTGTAGTTTGGTGCCGTTGCCGTCTTCAATAGCGTGCAAAGCCTTGTCGATGCGCTCGCCGTTGCCGGGCTCGTAACGGGCCTCATACAGGGCATAGAAGTTGGCACTTTTGGGGAGCACAAAGCGCTCGTTTTTCAGCAGCTCTTCGATTAACTCCGGGTGGTCGCCATGTTCTTTTTCGTATTCCTCGTAGTGATCCTGCCATACGTCAGAAATATATTTGAGGAACAACATGGTGAGCACATAGTCTTTATAGATGCTCGCATCGACGGTGCCGCGAAAGGTATCGCAAGCGGACCAGAGGGCGTTGTTTATCTCGCTGCTACTTACCGCGTCAGCAGGGATAGTGGCATCAGTCATTCTTGTTCTCCATGGGGTGCGGTGGTAGCCGCCTTGCATAATAGTTGCTGAAATATGCCCTTGAGCATGGTTTCACGGTTGTTAAGTAGCTGTTGGGTAAGTTGTTGCTCCTGCTCCCAAAGCTGTTGCAGGTCGATGATTTTCTGTTGGGTGCCCAGTGAGGGGAGCGGTACCTGTACTGCGCCCAAGCCTTGCCGGGTGAGCAGGGGCATATTGGTACCCCGGGACTCATTGCGCAGGGTATGCTGCGGACCGGGCTGATTCAGCGCCCAGCACAGGTAGCTGGGCAGCACAGTATCACTGGTGACGCGCAGGGTGAGCAGTTGGCTGCTGGCCAGGGTTGGCTCAGACAGAGTGAAGCTGACAGCCCGATAATGCTCACCCCGGGCGGGAATAATAATATCGCCGGGCTCCAGTACAGTGACACGGCCCCTGGGACTTTTGACCAGGGGCAGGTCGATAGCCTTGAGTACCCGGTTCAACCGTAAATCCCGAATTTGCAGTATCCTTACATCGCCCGCGTCGACGTGCTCGACCCTCTCCCGGAAGGGGAAGCCGCTGCGGATGGTGGCCAGGGTGCTGAGGCTAGCCTTAGGGTATTGCTGTGGCATGGGGGGTTGGTTATCCTACCTACTATTACAATTAATGTCGTAGCGAGGCTACTGCAAGTAATAATAGCTATTATTACCTTTTTCCAGATGATGTCAAAATATTTATCTGTAGTAGCACCCCTACTGCACAAATTAGACACTTTTATGATTGCCAAACAACTGCAGCGCATTGCCACGCAGCACCGCGTATCTCGCATCGGGTTTATCTTCAGTAACAATCAGCAACTTGGCGAGGCTCACAGCAAGGTGGTAGAAAGGCCAATCGGTGCCGTAGAGCATGCGTTCGCCACCGGTACGCTCCAGCATCTCGTTCAACATTGTAACCCCCTGACAACTCGCGCCCAGCCACACATTGTCATAACGCTCTACCAGTGGAATCGCCTGGGCAACATCGCGTGCACCGGAGTGCCCGAGCACAAACTGTAACTTGGGAAAAGCTCTTATCGCGGCGTCAAAATGTCGGGGCAACGCATAACGATGCATAGACTCCGGCTCTATACCGGCTCGCCCGCAGTGAAAAAAGAGCACCAGCTTGAGACGCTCACATTCCCGATAGTACTCCGTCATGTCATCCCCGTCGGGGTAAAAGTGCTGCATGGTGGGGTGCAGCTTAACGACACGGGCACCAGCTGCGCTAAAACGCCTGAGTTTTTCTATTCGATTACTATCACGAGGATGCACTGAGGCAGCCTGTATAAAACGGTCGCTATTGCCCGACTGGACGATGGCCTGCATCCACCGCTCGGTTAAGTCATCGCCAAAGGGAAGGCCAAAAGCGATGGGCAGAATCACTGCCTGCTCAACTCCGGTGGCATCCATCTCAGCTAGCAGGTTCGGTATGGTATGCGTTGCCTCCGTGGTACTGCCCCACAACATTGAACTTGCTACACCCCAGCGCAATTCGGCGAGCGCCTCGTCGTCGAAGTTACGGTTTATATACACGTCCAGATCGAGCTCACACCCCGGGTCGGTTTTATCGCAATCAAGCAGATGCTGTACGCGCGGTGAGGAACGATGCAAGTCAAGCTCTGGGGCAAAAAATGTCGACCTTCCAAAATGACAATGCACATCGATGGCCTTAGGCAAATCAGTGGCAACATTTTGCAAGTTGCCGCTGTCGTCGAGTTCAAACCAGGGTAATTGTGCCAGGCCGCGATAACCCCTGAACCGTAATTCTCCATAGGGGCCCTGGCCAGAGCGCGCGCCCTCGTTGCGCCATTGGGCGGCTAACACCTCAATGTCTGCGTCGGTATACCGCGGCCCCGGGTCTTCACTGCAGGATGACAAGGTCACGCCTGCCGCTCCCACAGCGGCATAACGGAGAAGTTTTCGCCTGGAGAAAGATAGACTCATCAACCGTCCCTCATGCCGGGTAGCAAGTTGCTCAGGCCGCCGCTATCTGGTCACGCTCAACAGCCTTGTTAATCGCACCCAGTATCCCGCCCAGTGACGCCTGGATAATATCGTGACTACGGCCCACACCGCAGTAGCGCTCGCCATCGATGTTCAACTGGATATAGCAGATAGCCTCGGCGTCGGCACTCTGACTCAGGGCGTGTTCGCTGTACTCCACCAAAACAATTTTCTTCCCCGTCAGCC
>JAUVBI010000192.1 GCA_030591305.1 Pseudomonadota bacterium | reverse complement strand
GCCCTCTCGCTTGACAGGAAGGTGTGTATTAAGCTTGTTTCTTCCTGAGAAACACCCTCACGCACCTAGCTTCGCAGTTTGAAACGCTGGATTTTCCCGGTGGCCGTTTTGGGTAGCTCATCGACAAAATAGAACCAGCGCGGATACTTGTAGTGCGCCATACTGCTTTTACAGTGCTTCTGCAGTTCTTTTCCCAAATCAGCACAACTGGCCTGCTTATTAACCAGGACAATATACGCGGCCGGCTTGATCAGCTTGGCGTCATCTTCTTGTCCTACTACGGCCACTTCCAGGACAGCCGGATGCTCAATCAATCGCGCCTCAACCTCTATCGGTGACACCCAGATACCACCAACTTTGAGCATATCATCGTCGCGACCACAATAATGGTAGTAGCCTTCCTCATCTTCGAAATAGGTGTCTCCAGTTTTAAGCCAGCCACGCACCATTGTCTCGGCCGTTTTCTCCGGGCGATTCCAGTAGCAGCGTGCCGTAGAATCTCCACGAATCAGTAGCTGACCGGTTGTGTTGGGCGGAACTTCAGCGCCGCTGTCATCAAGGATTTTTGCCTGGTATCCGGCAATGGGCTTACCGCTACTGCCCGGTCTGGCATCATCTAGAACGTTGCAAATAAACATATGCAAGGTCTCAGTGGAGCCGATACCCTCAATGATGGTGAGGCCTGTTTGCCGGTACCAGCGATGGAAAATATCAGCGGGCAGTGCCTCACCTGCCGACACACAAAAACGCAGGGAGAAAAAATCGGGGCGCTTCGACTCCAGCGCCTGTAATTGAACGGCGTAGAGTGAAGGCACGCCATAATAAACGGTTGGTTTAAACTGCTCTATGGTTGCAAATGTCGAGTCTGGCGTGGGGCTACCATTGTAAAGTATGGCACTGGCTCCCACCCACAAAGGGAAGAGCATTCCATTACCCAGACCATAGGCAAAAAACAGTTTCGAGGCAGAGAAACACCGGTCCTCTTCACCGATACCCAATGTTTCAACACCGCAGCGCTGACTGACCACAAGCAGGTCCCGGTGGCGGTGAATAGCCCCCTTGGGCCTGCCAGTGGAGCCCGAGGTGTACAGCCAGAAGCAGTCATCATCCGCGCTGCTGTCTACCGGCTGTAAGCTGGAGGAGGCATTTTCTATCTGTTCCAGCAGGCAGTTCTCCCGACCCTCCACGCACAAAGCCCTGGCCGGCGGTATATCCATCTTCTCCACCGCACACTCTACTTCTACGGCGTACTGCAAGGAATAAATCAGTGCAGAGGCGTATGAGTCTGCCAACATAAAGGCAAAGTCTTCTGCTCGCAGCAGTGTATTAAGCGGCACCGGGATAATGCCCACCTTTATGGCACCCCAGAAACAATAGAAAAATTCCGGGCAATCCTCGACAACCATGGCCAGCCGTTCACCTGGAGCAATACCCATATCAAGCAGCGCATTGCCGCAACGATTGACCTGTTCCGCCAGGTGGGCATAGGTAATTTGTGCGCCGTCACTCGCGTAGATTGCCACCTTGTCGCCACGACCCTCGCACAGGTGACGATCGACAAAGGGCACAACAGCATTGAACGTAGAACTAAAACTGATAAGAGACGGTACATGACGATCATCAACGCTTACATGATGATCTTTCATCGATTCTACTCCATATCCAATAAATCAGTAAGCAGGCGACGCACAACATTAACAACCACCTTGCTACGGTAGGGGCCCGGTGTAAACGTACTGCGCATTGGTTTTGTCTGACTGCGTACCAATTTTTCCAATATTTTCATGACAGGTTCATCCACCGCACTGCCCACCAGAGCTTGCAGACCCTCCAGGGCAAGTGGTCGCGGATTGGTACCGGTTATTGCAATGCGAATATCTTCCAGATGACTGGCACTTCCACGAACGGCCATGGCAACACCCACCAGTGGAAAATCGATACCGCCGCGCACCCGTACTTTTCGATAGGCGCAGCGATAGCCTTCCAGTTTTTGCAAGGTTACCGACGCCAGCAGTTCACCCGGCGCCAACATCAGATGCCTGGCACCATCCTCGCGGAACAGATCGCCCAGGGCAATACTGCGGCGCCCATCACTGGACACCAGCTCCACCTGAGCCTCGTGCAGCAGTAGCGCAGGGGCGAGATCTCCGCTGTAGGCAGCCATACAAATATCGCTGTTATTTGCGACGTGACAGATATCTCCCTTGTACTTGAGACAGTAGCCATTGGCACTGCGCCACCATTCACTCTGATTATAAAACTGACAGCGGGTATCCAGACACAAATTACCTCCCACCGTTGCACAACTGCGATGTGACGTACCGGCAACGGTAGCCGCCGCGTCAGCAACAACCTGATAATCTGCCTGCACATGTGGATTGTTTATCAGTTGCGTTAGGGTAACGCTAGCACCCAGACACAGCTCTTTAGCCTGTGCGTCAATCTCGCACAGCTCACTGAGACCAGACAAATCGACCAGAGTTTTTGGCTCACCCAAACCGCGCCTAAGATTAGGCATAAGCGCAGTGCCACCACTGATAAAACAGGCTCCATCATGGGCAGCTGCCTCTGCAGCATCCTCCGCACTGGCCGGTTTTACCACTTTAAAATCGGGTAGAAGCTCCATCACGCCACCTCCCGCTTCATGGACTTGCGTCGCCTTTTTTCTGCCTTTTGCTGCTCTAGCAATTTAAACAGAACTCTATCGGGCGTCATGGGTGCTTCTGTCATTTCAACACCTGTTGCATCGTAAATAGCAGAGGCTATAGCACCCAGCACACTGGACAGTGCCCCTTCGCTGGCCTCCTTCGCCCCAAAAGGTCCGTTGGGGTCAATGGGCTCAATTAATTTTACTTCGATATCCGGCGATTCCACGATACTGGGAAAGCGGTAATCGAGAAAATTGGCATTCATGTGCAAGCCTTCCCAGTAGCGTGTTTCTTCACACAGCGCCTGGGCCAAACCCATCCACACACCGCCGTGTATCTGGCCCTCCACAGACAGGGGGTTAATAGCAAAACCACAATCGTGGGCACACCAGATTTTATCCACACTCACCTGTCCGGTATCTTCGTCTACCGTTACTTCGGCCACAGTGGCGGCGTAGGAAAACCCGGGTGTAGACCCCACGGCAGCACCGCGATGTTTACCCACGCCCTGAAAGTCACGCGGCACAAAATAAATACCCTTAACCGATACTGTACCCCCCCCAATAATGGCCTGCTCAACCACGTCCTGAAAGGAAATTGCAGTCTCAGGGCGATTCTCAATTCGATAGGCTTCACCCAGGCACTGCACCTCGGCCTCGGTACATTCCATTTTTTTTGCGGCGGCGGTAATAAAAATAGCTTTTAATTTTTCTGCCGCATCCAATGCGGCATTACCCACATAGACTGTTACACGCGAGGAATAGGAGCCGTTGTCCTTGGGTGTTATTGCACTGTCATTGGCAATGATACGCAGACGCGAATAGTCTACTCCCAGAACCTCTGCAACCGTCTGGGTAAGAATAGTGGAGGAACCCTGGCCGATATCAGAGGCGCCGGTAAAGATGGTGATACCACCATCAAAATCGACCTTGAGAATAATTGTCGCATGGGGCTCCCCGGTCCAGTGCACGGGCTTACCGGCACCACTGACAAAGTGGGAGCACGCAATTCCAATGCCTTTACCACGGGGAAGATTGCGCCGTTTCTCTGTCCAGCCACTGGCCTGCTCGGCCCAGTCAAGGCACTGCGGCAGACCGTAAGTCATGCCCTTCAAACCGTTAACCGTTTCAAAGTCATCGTGTAGTAAATTGGCACGCCGTACCGCAATGGCATCCAGTTGCAGTGACTCAGCCATACTGTCCAGCAGGGTCTCAAATGCAAAGCGGATATTCACCGTGCCGTGGCCACGCATGGCCCCACAGCCGGGATTATTGGTCAGCACCCGCCTACCTTCATATTTAACATTGGAAATATCGTACAGGGCATGCAACAGGGCACCTGAGTAGAGAATGGTGATAATGCCATAGCCACCGTAGGCACCGCCACGCTGGCTCACCTGCGCTTCCACTGCGGTTATGCTGCCATCGGACTTCATGCCCATTTTCAGGCTTATCTCGGTTTCGGGGCGCCCCTTGTGTGTCAGAAAGGTCTCCTCCCGACGCAAAACGGTACGCACCTTACCACCAGTAGCACGGGCCAGCAGTGCCGTTATCACTTCAAAATTAAGGGTTTCGGTGCGCGCACCAAAGCCACCACCCACAAAGGGCTTTATGACACGGATTCGGGAACTATCTATATCCAGGCACTGGGCCAGCATTAAATGTACGTAGTAGGGAACCTGGGTCACCGAGTGCAACGTTAAACTATCGCGCTCGGCATCGTACTCGGCCAGTGCCGCGTGGGGCTCCATATGAGCGTGTGTAACTTCGGCGCAGTGATAGCTGCGCTCCATAACCAGGTCAGCTTCAGCAAAGCCCTGCTCCACATCGCCGAAATTATCGCCGACTGAGCGCTCGACATTGCCCGGGCGTTTTTCGTGTATGTCTACTACACCCTCTGCCTGGGCCTCCTCAAGCGTAAAGTAGGCAGGAAGTTCTCGAACCTTCAGGTCGATCAGTGCCAGCGCCTGCTGTGCCGTTTTCTCATCTACAGCTGCCACCGCCGCAACCGCATCTCCCCGGTAGCGTAATTTGTCCCGCGCCAGTGGATACTCCAACTCGGATATGGGCAAGATACCAAAGGCCGCGCCGCAATCCGCGCCGGTAATAACAGCCCTTACACCGGGCAGTTCTTTAGCTAGTGAGGCATCGATACTAATAATTTCAGCATGGGCGTAGGGGCTACGCAAAATCAGCCCGACCAGCGCATCAGGTGCATCGAGGTCCGCTGTATATTTGGCCTTTCCAGTGACTTTCTCAATTCCGTCAACCAGCGGCAGACGCGCTCCGGCCGCCCTGTTGGGCTTTACATGACTGAGATCTTTTTTAATTTTTTCTTTCACGCCAGCTCTCCGTTGCAGCCCTCGGCAGCAGCGCGCACAGACTCAATAATTTTTACATAACCGGTGCAGCGGCACAGATTGCCCTCCAGTGCCGCTCTGATCTCTTCATCGGAAGGTTGCGAATTGCTACGCAGCAAGGCTTCAGAGGCCATAATCATACCCGGAGTACAGAAGCCACACTGGGTTCCCAGTTTTTCATGAAACGTTTTTTGTAACAGGGACAGGCGGCCGTTTTCAGCCAGGGACTCCACGGTCTCTACACTCTTACCATCGAGGCGCACAGCCAAATCCAGACAGGCGAGACGGGGCTCACCATCGACCAACACCGTACAGGCACCGCACTCACCGCCGTCGCAGCCAGATTTGCTACTGGTAAGCCCCAATTGGTCGCGCAGGTAGTCCAGCAACAGCATATTTTCCGGCACCAGGTCTTCCCGTAGACTGCCATTGACTGTCATGCGGATAATACTTTTACTGGCATTCGCCATGCCGCTACTCCTGTGTACGCTGATTAACCCTGATCGACGGGGTCATCCATGTCGTCATCCCAGCCCTCTTCATCTTCGGGATGTTTAAGCAACCAGTCATCAACCAACTGTACGTGTTCACGCTCCTCTTCAGCCATTTCCAGGGCCAGGCTGCGCAGGGCCTCCGAATCTGCTCTTTCGGCAATTACTGTAAAAAATTCTACCGCCCGCGTTTCATTGTGACGGGCTAAAAGCAGCGCTTTACGTACACTCATCAAATAGTGCAGGTCTGAAAAATCAATAGACTCAGGACCCTCGGGTGCCTGCCAGCGACTGGACAATTTCGGCAGTTCACCGATATTCATTTCAATGGCTTGCTTGCGTAAATTGTCAGCGTGAATACCTTCAACTTTTGACATGGTTGTAAAAAACTCAGCCACCTCATCGTTGTTGTGAGTCTCCATTATATCGGCCAACTCTGCATATCGCTCACTGGCTTCAACTTCGAATGCCAGAGAATTAGCGAGCAGTTCAGCGGTACCGCTTACCGTTGGTATGTCTATATCTGTCAT
>JAUVBI010000097.1 GCA_030591305.1 Pseudomonadota bacterium | reverse complement strand
CCGGTGATAAAGAAGCCGTCCGCGGTGAAATCTTCCGCGGTTTTGTCCGGCATATTCCAGTAGCCGGCAAAAACATTGCCACCTTTGACCTGAAGATCTCCCGCCTCGCCGCCGTCCAGTACCCGATTGTCAGCGCCACACACCCTGACCGTGACACCGGGCAGGGGAAAACCCACGGTGCCTGCGCGGCGTGGGCCATCCAGTGGATTAGAGGTAATCATACCGGTTTCGGACATACCGTACCTCTCCAGGATGACCTGACCGGTGCGTTGCTCGAATTCGACAAAAGTATCTGTGAGTAACGGGGCGGAGCCCGAAATAAACAAGCGGATGCTCTTACAACTGTGCGCACCAAACGCGGGCTCGGCCAGTAACCGGGTGTAGTAGGTCGGGACACCCATCATAACAGTACTGTGAGGCAGGTTCTCCAGCACCGCAGGTACATCAAACTTAGGCAGCCAACGCATACTGGCACCACTCATCAGTACACAGCCAATCGCTACGAACAGGCCGTGTACATGGAACACCGGCAACACGTGCAGGAGACAATCCTCGCCGCTAAAACCCCAATAGTCGACCAGGACCGCGGCATTTTGCAGCAGGTTACCGTGGGACAGCATAATGCCCTTGGGTCGTCCGGTGGTACCGGAAGAATACAATAATGCCGCCAGATCCCCCGCCGCAGCGTCCACCGTATCGAACTGGCCAGAGCACCGCTGCGCCATCTCAACCATTGAGCCGCTGCCATCACGATTCAGGGTGAGCAGGTTCGCCACACCGGCTTTGTCACACAGGCTCTGTAGCTGTTGCGCCCGGGATTTGTCACAGACAAACAGTGAGGGTCCGGCATCTCCCAGAAAGTACCCCAACTCTTCATCTGTATAGGCGGGATTTAGCGGGTGGTACACCATACCCGCCCGAATGACCCCCAGGTACAGCCACAAACTCTCAGGTGACTTCTCTACCTGCACAGAAATGCGGTCACCCTCCTGCAGACCCAACTCAACCAGGGCATTAGCCACCTGGGCGGAACGCTGCTCGGCATCCCCATAGGTAAAAGACTCCCCGGATTCAGTGGTCAACAGCACCGCTGAAGGCGCCGGGAAGTGGCGACTGAAACAAGAATACAGGTTTAAGTTACCTACGTTGCCCATAATCCATTCCAGTAGTGATCAAATTCACCCGCGCAGAGGTGGGTTAAAGAGGAAAATGGAGCTGGTGAGAGGAATCGAACCCCCGACCGGCTGATTACAAATCAGCTGCTCTACCTACTGAGCTACACCAGCTTTGATCAGATCGGGAGAGGCAAACACCTGTCCCGCAAGAAGGAGTGGGATTTTAGGGAATGTGCTCGGGGGATGCAATAGGGGTGGGGGGTTATTTGTGGGGGTGGTGCTATGGTGGTGTTTGGTGTGGCAGATGACCTGGAGTCTGGCCGGCTCTGAATGCGCCCGCCTACGGGTCGATGATGACCAGGGGCAAGTTGCACATACCACAGTCTCGTCGGCACCTGGCGACAAGCTGGCATCAACTTTCTTTATTTTTCCGCATTGCCACTAACGCCTCTTCCAACAGCGGCAAGTCTGATTCGACGACGCCCCATATCGCATCTAAATCAATACCCAAATAGTCGTGAACGAGAATATTTCTAAAGCCTGATATTTCTCGCCAAGGCACTTCGGGATAAATACTTTTCATGTCAGCGGCGATACGTTGGCTGGATTCCGACATGATTTGCAGATTGCGAACAACGGCATCTTGTACAAGCCGAGAAGAATAGAAATGCGATTTGCTATCGATATACTCGTCAATACGCTGAATGCAATCCAGCATATGATCGACATAAATAGCATTGTCTTTGATCACTTTGCGGCACTCAATTTACAGCGGCTGAGCTTCGCTTAGCACCTGGTCTCGAATTGCAGGGTATAGGGCATTTACGGTTACTACGTCCACTTGCCTGTTCAGAAGATCCTGTACATCCATCAAAAATCCGCCCAGAGCAAAGCCAGTTTTTCCAGCTTCCAACTCCACCAAAAGATCCACATCACTGCCTGGGTGTGCATCATCTCTGACCATCGAGCCAAACACTCGAACATTTTTCACGCCATTTTTAATGGCTAAGGCTAAAATCTCTTGCCTGTTTGAGTCAATAATCGTATTCATTGTTGGCAGGTGAACCGGTGAATTTGTCGTTATTGTAGCATGACTGTTGCCGGGAGATGCGCGACAGGATGTCTGGCTATTGCTGCAAAGGGGCTTACCTAACCGACCCGCTGATTACAAATCAGCTGCTCTACCTACTGAGCTACACCAGCTTTGATCAGATCGGGAGAGGCAACCACCTGTCCCGCAAGAAGGAGTGGGATTTTAGGGAATGTGCTCGGGGGATGCAATAGGGGTGGGGGGTTATTTGTGGGGTGGGGGGGGCTTTTGGTGGGATTGGGGGGAGTAACATTCGCCGCCTATAATTCACAGACATAAAAAAAGCCCCCGTCATTCGGAGTGGGCGTGTCTATCCTTACCGGCGGTAATAAAATCAGTATTCCCGCCGGAACTCTGGTGGAAACCCAGTTCCGCGCGCCGTTCATTGCCGATTAGTTGCATAAGCCTGAATCTACTTTACCCGTGGCCTCTGCGAGAAACGGATACAGCCAGCAGGATTTTGGCAGCGCTTCGATTTTTTGATGTGGTCTGTCAACGGCTTCACCTATAAAGAGTGGACTTTACCGTTAAATGTTGTGCCTGTTTCAAGCGGTCGCGGCGTGTCTATACCGCAAGCATAATATTTTACGGCGCCACTGACGCTGCACATTTTGACACTGAACTAAGGAGTTTCACCCATGTTTAAATTGACGCGAACCATACCGGCGCTGCTCTGTGCCGGTTTACTAACCGGCCAGGCCGCTCTCGCCAAAGACATCGTTCACGATGCCGAATACTACATCCTCAAGGCCCAGAACGGCGATAGGTGGGCTAAGGCCGATATAGGCCTCGATAAGAAGCTGGCTGAGCTGGAAAAAAAGCACGGTACCCGACCCAATATCGTCTATATCCTCTGGGACGACCAGCAAGTCGGTGCCGTCGGTAGCCCCCTGATCCAGAAGAACCTGGGCTACACCACACCCAATATCAATAGGATGGCGGACGAGGGTATTAATTTTACTCGTATGTATTCTGAGCCTGCCTGTACACCTACCCGTGCGGCCTTTATGACCGGACGTACTCCGGTCCGTAACGGTATGGGCGTGGTTGGTATGCCCCACGAATACGGTGGCTTGCGAGCAGACGAAGTCACCATTGGTGAAGTCCTTTCCAAGGCCGGTTATGCCACGGCTTTCTATGGTAAGGGGCACCTCGGAGATATTGAGGAAAGCTACCTGCATAACCAGGGCTTTGATGAAGCTCTATTTACGCCGATGAACCAGATCTCTTCGCTCTGGAATGAGCAAGCCCATGCGGTCAATGCCGTGCTGGGCCTCTATCCGGAATTGGGTCCGACCGATCCCTATGCGATGGATAGCCCTGGACTAGTGCCTAGCGGCTGGGTAATGACCATTGAGGGTAAGAAGGGCGAGCAGGGAAAAGAGTGGTGTGGTACTTCCAATGAGTGTTATGGGAAAATAGACATTGAGTCTGAAAAACGCACCATCGACTTTATTCGTAAAAATGCCAAAGCCAAGAAGCCATTTTTCGTCACGTACTGGCCCAATTGGTTGAACTTCCTTGAAGCGGAAATGCAAAAGCCAACCTTGAACGGGGGTAAGATCCCCAATTCCTATGCCAAGCTAGACGCTTTTGTCGGCAAGGTGATGGAAGAGCTTAAAGCGCAGGATATTGCCGAGAACACCCTGTTCCTGATTATGGCTGACAACGGCCCCATGTCGCACAGCCCACCTCCCGGCTGGGCGATGACTGAAATCATGTACCGCGGCGGTAAAGGGGATTTCACCGAGGGTGGTGTCCGCGTACCGGCGGTGGCCTGGTGGCCCGGTACCATTGATGAAGGGCAGTTGGTTGGCGATATTATCCACGTAACGGACTTGTTTACGACATTTGCCCGTATCGGTGGCGCTACCAAATACATTCCTACCGACCGAGTGGTTGATGGTATCGACCAGACCGAATTGTTACTTGAAGGCGACACCCACAGCCGCCGTGACTACGTCCATATTTATGCGGGACACGAGTTGGCAGCAACGGTCAAGGGGCGTTACAAGCGGCACTGGATAGGGGCCAGCGAGGGCGCTTCCACGGGTTTGTCGGAAGCCTACTATGATCTATACCAGGACCCCCGGGAAGAAAACCCTCAATTAGTGCCACTGATTCATACCCAGGGTCAGTTCAACCGGATGCGTGCTCGTCACGAGCTGTTTAAGAAAAAGTATCCGGATAGGTCTTCAGGCCACGGCATCCCCTACACGGGCTTATCCAATGCGCGCCCCGAGACCGTAGCTATCGGCGAGCGGATCAGGCGCGAGGTAGATGCTATGCCTTTCGATGTGGAAGAGTATCTGGAATTTGAAGTCCCTGGAGACGATTCCGTGGGAGACTGGGGGCACTAGTGCCCGCTGGAATCCAGCTTTTTCATAATGAACCTACCGAGAAAGGCCGCGTTACATGGCCTTTTTTGTACAGGGAATTGTATTTCCACTTATTGATTGCGCGATTAATAATTCACTAGTTGGAGAGCGATATGAGTCAAAATAGTAAGCGTCGTGACTTTCTGAAAATTGCCGCACTGGGTGGTGCCACAGGCACCCTTGCGGGGTTTGCCAACCCGGCCGCGCTCGCCGCTGGTAGCGTTAGCAAGTCAGACAGCGAACAGAGCGAAATCAAGGTGGCCGGCTACGACTACGACCGGGTGCGCGGCATTATGGATGGCAAAACTGGTATTCCCGGCCGTAGAGTGAGCTTTCACTACGAGAATATTTACGCGCTCAACGCCTATGCCTTCGGACCGAAAAAACCCCACGAAATCACCGAGATCGGATTGATCCCGTATGTGAACAAATACATCAATAATGATTTTCGTGACTATGCGTTGATTCCGGTCTTTATCTCCCGAACATTTAGACACCGCAATATCTTTGTCCGTGCCGATTCCGGTATTAAAAAACCCGAGGACCTTAAGGGTAAGCGCGTCGGTACCCCCGGTTATGGCATGAGCGCCAATACCTGGATTCGCGGCTTTCTGCTCGACCAGCACGGTGTTAAGGCCGACGACATGCAGTGGATAGAGACCACCAAGTCTTCAGATGGAGGCGCATTGAACAAGGGCTTTAGCCAATACTATTTTCCAGATGATTTTCCACTGGTGAACGGGCCTCCCGGTGTGGATGAATCTGAATTACTGCTCTCCGGGGCTTGTGATGCCCTGATAACAGCCATTACCCCGCAGTCGTTTTTAGACGGTGACTCCCGTATCAAAACCCTGTTCCCCGATACCCGCGCCGCAGAACAGGACTATTTCAAGAAGACGGGATTGTTCCCCATCATGCATGTGGTGGCGGTGCGGCGCGATGCTATCGATGCGGACCCTACGCTGCCCAAAGCGGTCTTTGATATGTACAGCGGTGCCAAGCAGATCGCCTACGACAATATGGAAACCACCACCTCGCTCAAGGTAACACTACCCTGGGTTACGCAGGAGTTTAAACAAACCCAGGAGATTATGGGTACGAATTTCTGGCCCTACGGCATCGAGGCCAACCGTAAAGAGCTGGAGTTGGTGATGCGCTACACCTACGAGCAGGGGCTGGTGAAGAAGAAACTGGATTTTGAAGAAATGTTTCACCCGTCGACGCTGGCGTTGGTGGAGTCGGCTTGATAGTGGGCCTTATGATTGGCTTGTATCTGACAAAGAGATGTTGAGTTGTGAGGATGTCCGCTTTTGGCAGAACCACAAAGCGGCCCCCACGACTGCTAAAATAAGCTGGTTCGTTTAGACCGCTTTGAGGTGTTATGGGCCATTAAATTCGCCCAATTCAGCTACCTCAAAAGGTCCGCTTTCAGGAAAATAAGACATAAAATCTATGCTGTATGTCTGGTCAAGTCAGGACAGTTAGTGCGGGTCACGTTTGCGGGTTCGACCTAAATCCTTATCACGTTCGTCTTCCTTTTTATCTTTTTTGTCTGCACCGGATTTTTCATTGAAACTATCCGACATTTTTTCTTTTTCTCCTTGCTTGGAAGAATTGTCAAAATCATCCCGCAATTTGTCGTTCTTCTTATCCTGCTCCTTGCCCTGCTCAGCATCATTAAACTCATTGGTAAGCGCCTTATCCACTATTCGGACAGAATGACCCAGCTCCTTGAGCAACAATTTGTTTTCTTTATCGTGGGATGTTTTTAGTGTTTTCATCCGCTGTTGTAATTCTTGCCGTTCTGCAAGCTGCCGGGTGATCAGTTCGTGGCGCTTGTCCCGGTCACGCTGGCGGTTATCGATAATGTCCTTTTCGTTCTGCCGGGATACTTTTCCTCTCCTACCTGACACCCTATCCCACAAGCCCTTTATCCCCTTGCGAAGTCGATTGGCGCAGGCAAGGGCTTCTCCCTGCCATCGCTCTCTTTGAAAGGTTTTCAAACTACTCCGCTCGTCCCTGTGATTTTGCGTCATGGCCTTCTTTTCAGCCAGTAGTGGACTGGCTTCTACTGACTGCCTTTCTTTCAGGTCAGCTAGCCTCTTTTTGACAACTCTGGATTGCTGTTCTTTTATCTGGGTTTGCACCTGCCCCAGGGTAGGTAGATTTTTAGCATCTCCGAGCCTGGCTGCGATATCTTTGCCCTTCATCCCCGAATAGCGCGTCATCGACATGGGTTCACCGCTATGATGGACAATCAGAAAATTGCGTTTTTCTCCCTGCGCCAAATAAAGGCCGTGATCTTTGAGTTTCTTTTCCAAATCTCCCCTGCTGTTTGAACTTTCCAATGCAGTACGAATAATCTCTTTCAGGTCACGTGGGTCTTCTTTCAGACGCTTGGCCTGCTGCCAGATTTTCCAGCCATAGTTATTGGGATCGCGCTTGCTTTTATCTACCAGCCCCTGGGGCGGCTCAAGTCCATTTTCAAGGAAAAGGGCCAGGCTGAGCTCATTGAGCCTGATCTTGAAATGAGGCAACTGCTTGGCAACCAGCTTGGTATGCAATTCCTTCTCACCCGTTTCCCGGTTGGTTAGGGTGTATTCTTTCTCGTGCAGCCGTGACCAAACGGCGTGTGCGTGTCGCCGTCCGTTTTTCTCATGAAAAACGATGGCGCGGGGATGGCCAACCAGCCCCAGTTTCTGTTCCACGTCCTCCACCGCCTTCTCATACTGTTCAAGGGTGAGATGGGCATTGGCAGGTGGGCTTAGCTGGAGGTGGAAAAACGGCTTTTTACATTGTGTACCCATGGAGGCAGCATCAATTTCCTGAAAAGCCATGTGCAGGTCTGAACTGGCAAGACCACGTATTTCGTGGATGTCCACATGCTCGTTTTCGTCTACATTGGCCAAATGGAGCGATAACCGACTGGCATGGCCACGTTCTGACGCTTTAAGGATCATGGTCTGATACAAGGGGAGTTATTGGCTCTTTGCCAAGCGCCTGTATCAATATATCCCGCATCATGCGGATATCAGCACAAGCCTTATCTCAAGGGGTCTCTTTTTCTTTTTTTCAAGCGAGTTGCATTCATGCGATATGCATATGGTTAGATTGTTGACTTGGTGTCATACCTCAAACGCTCAAGCCACTCCCAAGCATTTCCGCAGTAATTCCAGTTGTTCGCCATGTTTAGTCTCGTCCTTACTCAATAATCTTTTGATGTTGAGCAATTTCCATTGCACCGCCGACATATTCTGTAAGCCGACTACCGGATACAAATCCCATTGTGGTTCTCCGGCTTTGAAACTGACCAGAAATTTCCTGTCATCATCAGTCAATAGACGTTTGATCTCGGTCACAAGATGCTCTCGCGTTGCCTCGAAATCGCTGTAGCTGAAAGAGTCATCTGTCATGCCGGCAAACTTGGCTTCAAAAGCGGTTCTCTGATCCTGAAAATTCGGCTCTAGCATTTCGTGAATTGGCCTGTTGTGACTTAGAAGCGCTGCAATGAAACCGAGCCTGATTTCTTCTGTTATTCCGCCATGTTCAAACAGGTCATGAATATCAAAAAGATCACGGGGGTGCTGCCTGTCTAGTGCGGCGCATATCTTACCGCCGTATAGTTCACCACGCGATACCACTTTGATGGCAGCAAATAGTTCAAACTCATCCTGTACTGACTCTACTACCTGCATTAAACGCGGCTCTTGCAGATAGCCGCGAATAGTCGTGTTCACTTCAACCTTGATCTGAACACCGTCAAGCTGACAGCCAAGCTTTGCATCCTGGCCATCACACTGCGGCAATAGCGCCACCTGAATACCGGGAATCGACTGTGACAAATCGTCTCTGATACGCCCAAGGCCAGCTGCAATGTCGTTAAGGGCTGTTTTCCTGTCCTCAAAGGGAAGATAGGTCAGATCAATATCCACCGATAGCCGGGGTAAATCCCGTTCAAATAGATTGATAGCCGTGCCGCCTTTCAAGGCAAAGGCTTCCTCTTTTGCCACATAGGGAAGCACCTTCAACAACAACCTGACTTGTGCGCGGTATATCGGTGAAATCATAGCGCCGCCAGTTCTTTGGGTATGCTGATGTGGTGCGCGGCTACGTACACGCCGTTATGTACGATACTGCGATCACCTTTGCCAACATTTATCTTTGACGGATCAAGAAACTGCAACCATTGATGTCCGGCCTTCTCGGCCATATAGAGAAACAACCTTTTAACCTTAACGGATGCACAATTTTCAAGTAACTGCTGGACGGCTTTCGGGCGCAAATTTACAAGCCCTTCCATAACCTGATAACACTCCACCAAATCCTGTTCATTCGGTGCAAGATACAAACACTCCAGCATAGCCCGCTCTGAACTTGAAAGCTTACAAACAACAGCAGGGGACGCGGCCAGCGCCCCACCCACATGCACACCCATACCCATACCCCTTGGGAGAAAATCTGATCGCACATGCCTTATCTCATTCACCCAGTCATGTTTCCTGAACCACGCGGGTAACGAAACCCCAAGCGGAGAGAAGAGATACACTTTTTCCCGGCCTACTCGTACATATTGTGCCGCGCCATGCATTGCGAGCGCTGTCATCCCGCCAACATGTACGGCCATCTTGGCCTGCTCCTGAAGGGCAAACAGGCCGCCTAACCAATCCACTGTGTCCCCAGGGCGCTTAAAAGCCCCTCGGCCTACGGATTCCAGCCAACCACTCTTCAGATAATACTGCTGCAAATCACGGGATATGCCCTGCGCTTCCAGCCACGAGGCCAGGCATACCGTTCCGGGCTGATGTCGCTCCAGTAATATCTTTAATTTTTGTTCACTATTCGTAGTCATACTACTAATATTACATTATTAATAATGAATCTCAAGCTAATAATGTCCTCTGCAATCGGCAATGCACATTACATATAATTATTTTTAGGTAGTCACACTACCCATCAGTAAATATATTTGCGGACTTCTCGCTGGTGAATTTCGAAAAGCAGTACTTAGAAGCTATCAAACGTCTACAGCTCTGGGGCTGAACCAGTATTTAGTACAAGGACTAATAAAATTAATATTCATACCTTAATCACACGTGGCAAGACTGGACCGCAGTGATTTTTACACGGCTGCAGCCAGTGTCTCCAGGGGATATTCACCAAACAGAATGTGATAATCCCGCGAGAAGCGGCCCATATGAGCAAACCCGTAAGCGAGTGCGGTACCGGTCACGGTGGTCTGTTTTTTATTCGAGTGACGAAGACGGTGATTAGCGGCGATGAGCCGCCGATTGCTGATGTATTGCATCAGGGTGATACCCAATGTCTCCCGACATGCCGTTGACAGCGTCCGGGGAGTCACACCGACCACCCTGGCCAATGTTTCCAGGCCTAACGGCGAATCCAGGTTTACCTCAATAAAATCACGAGCCTGCTGCAGGTAGCACAGGCGATTCCGTCGTGCTCGGGCACCATGCTCAAGTTCGTTCGGGGCCCCTAGCGTCAGAGCAAGTGTGCCGACAAATTGTTCTTCCAGCTCTTGCAGGCAGACAGTGAGCCCGGTTTCGGTAGAGGAAGACTGAGCGGCTTGCAGTATGTCTTTGATATGTGCTGACAAGATG
>JAUVBI010000178.1 GCA_030591305.1 Pseudomonadota bacterium | reverse complement strand
AGCTGGAGGCAGAGGATGCCATTTCCAGCTTTTCGGGTGTGCGCCCGGTTATTGGCTCGGACCAGAACAAGGACCCATCAAAAGAGCGCCGCGATGATGCGGTGTGGGCCGAAAGTGGCCTGGTGACGGTGAGTGGTGGGAAATTGACCACCTTTCGGTTGACCGCCATTAATGCACTCAAGGCTGCCCAGACCTGGTTGAAGATGCCACAGTCCGGAGAGAGCGATGACCGCATTTTTACCACACCCGACACCCCCGACACCCCCGCTCCACGGGGGAGTTGGCTGAGTCGACTGGAGGGGCGCTACGGCAGCAACGCTGCGCACCTGCTTGCTTATGCCCACGAAGGAGAGCAGGGTTTAATCGCGCAGACCCAGTTTTGCCTGGCAGAGTGTCGCTGGGCGGCCAGGCATGAGGCGGTGGTGCACCTGGATGATTTGCTGTTGCGGCGCACCCGGCTGGGGCTTCTTTTGAAAAAGGGAGCTCGGGAGCTATTTCCTGCGGTGGAAAAAATTTGTGCCCAGGAACTGGGTTGGGACATTATAAGGTGGCGGGATGAAGTATCGCGATATCAACTTATATGGCAGAAACACTATAGTCTGCCACGAAAACAGGGAACAGGATGAGCCCGGAAGAGTCCTATGTACTGGCCATTGATAATGGTACTCAAAGTGTTAGAGCCCTAGTTTTTGATCTGGACGGCCAACTGGTGGCGAAAAGCAAGGTGGATATCAATCCGTACTTTTCCACCGAACCGGGCTGGGCAGAGCAGGAACCCGATTACTACTGGGAGATGCTGTGTCGGGCCTGCCAGGAACTCTGGCCGCAACTGGATTTTCCCAAATCACAGATAAAGGCTGTTGCCCTCACCACCCAGCGGGCCACCATGATTAATGTCGATGCCCAAGGTAGGCCGCTGCGCCCGGCTTTTGTCTGGCTGGACCAGCGCAAACAGGAAGAGCTGGATTCAATGAGCCCCCTGTGGCGGGCCGCCTTTGCCCTCGCTGGTGAAAGCTCGACGGTGCAATATTTTCGTTCGGAGGCCGAGGCCAACTGGATAGCACGGCAGCAGCCGGAAATCTGGCAACAAACCTATAAGTATTTATTGCTCTCGGGGTATCACACGCATAAATTGACGGGTAGATATGTTGACTCGGTATCCAGCCAGGTTGGCTATCTTCCCTTCGATTTTAAACATCACGAATGGTGTCATCGCTGGGACTGGAAATGGCAAGCACTCTCCATTCGGCGCGATATGTTGCCAGAGCTCGTACCCTGCGGGTCTGAGTTGGGAAAAATTTCTCAACAGGCATCGGCGGAAACCGGTATTCCCACCGGCCTGGCGCTAATTTCTGCCGGGGCTGACAAGGCCTGTGAAGTGTTGGGCTCGGGCTGTCTCACCCCGGAGACCGGTAGCCTCAGTTATGGCACCACCGCTACCTACAATACCACCAACAGCAAATACGTTGAGGCGGTTCGCCATATACCGCCCTACCCGGCCGCCATGCCCGATACCTACAACACCGAGGTCATTGTGCAGAGAGGGTATTGGATGGTGAGCTGGTTTAAAAAGGAATTTGGTCTGCGTGAGGAGCAATTGGCCAGCGAGCAGGGGGTAGCGACCGAGGTGCTGTTTGATGAACTGCTCAAGCAGGTTCCCGCCGGCTCAATGGGCCTGGTAATACAGCCCTACTGGAACCCAGGGATTCGCACGCCAGGGCCGGAGGCCAAGGGTGCGATGATCGGGTTTGGTGATGTCCATACCCGTGCCCACATCTACCGCGCCATTATCGAGGGCATTGCTTATGCCCTGCGTGAAGGCAAGGAGTTATCGGAGAAAAAGTCGGGCGTCAAAATAAGCAGCCTCAAAGTGTCTGGCGGTGGCTCGCAAAGTGATGAGGCCATGCAAATTACGGCGGATGTTTTTGGTATTACCGCCCAGCGGCCGCATACCTTTGAGACATCCGGTTTAGGGGCGGCCATCAATGCCGCTGTGGGTGCGGGCCTGCACCCGAACTACAATACAGCTATTGACCGAATGGTGCATGAAGGGGATAAATTTACGCCGATAGCGGCGAATCAGGCACTCTACGATCAACTGTATCGTGAGGTCTACCAGAAAATGTATGGCAAGCTCAGCCCACTATACAAATCGATACGCCGTATAACGGGGTATCCAGGGTAATTTCCCGTACAAGGTTTTTTCCGTAGTTAGCTCCAACTTTCCCTGTAAGTACCGAAACTAAAGGCTTTGGGGGCTTTTATTTTTTTGTTGGCTGATATAGACTTCTCTGAAAATGTGAAAAAATAACATTTATACACATTTGGTATGAATTCTATGAAGAATTCAGCGGAAGGCTCCTGAAGAGAGTTTGCTTCGCATTGATGTAAAGCTTTGGATTAGTGAGAGAAAGATCGTGAAACATAAACCTGATTTATTATTAATCTTGATGGCAGTGTTTGGAATGGGTGTGGTTGTTACCTTACTCATGCCAATGACGTCCAATGAGTCTGTTGCCGCACCGGCATCTGAACTGCAAGCGGGCGTAATCATCAAGAGATAGCCTACTTCTGACAGGCGGCTGTCTGTTTGAGTACCTTCATCATTATTGTCGACAGCGATAGATTTTCGTGTCGGTGACGATTACGTCCAGCAATATATCCCAGGAATCCAGTGGGATTGCGTCTACTTCCTGCCCCCAGTGTGCCAACCCCACCAACAGTGGCCCGGTAATTCCGACGAGGGCTCTATCGTAGTACCCAGCACCCATACCCAGGCGCCCGCCGGATTTGTCCCAGCCCACCAAGGGCAGGAATATAATATCCAGGCTGGCCACGGGGCAAAGAGAAGCGTTTTCCCGGGGCTCAAAAACCCCGAAACTGTTTTTTACCAGCAGTTCATTGGGGCGCCAGTGAGCGAACACCATGCTGCGCTGTGGGCCTATGACGGGGAGGTATACCTGTATCCCCTCGCTGTGACAGTGCCGAATAATGTCTTCAGTACCGATTTCGCCATCGGCTGTGTGGTAGATGGCGATACGCTGCACATGGCTCCATTGAGGCAGTGAGTAAACCGCTCTAGTGACTTCCCGCCTGGCAGTGGTCTGTGCGCCCGCTGACAGTGATTGTCGGCGTCGACGCAGGACAGAACGTAATTCGCTTTTGGAAAATTCAGTCATAGGGGGAGGATGGATTCCCGGTATACCGCTGACAAAGTAGCCCTTGAACCCGACGGTTCAGGGCGGAAATTCCTGTACTGAAAAAGGCTTTCCGGTAATACCGGACTTGCACACCAACAGCAGCGAGGAACTTCCTGGTTTAACATTATCGGCTCGAGGACAATATGTCTGGCGCATACACCAGGTATCCGCAGAAATTATAGCCCAGCTAGAGGGCGGCGTCTCGAGTAGTTTTACTTTAAGCTATTTCCAGCTGCCTCAATTGGTAGAGAGCTTCATCTATCTTGTTG
Organism: Pseudomonadota bacterium; assembly: GCA_030591305.1. The sequence goes on along the minus strand of JAUVBI010000178.1, from coordinate 3,168 downwards.
TTCAGTTGGCGAAAAGTACTGTCGTCAGCGGGGGGGGTGGCGGTGTCTGTAGAGGGTATGCCACCCTGTTCCGAAGCCTGCAATAACTCGTGGCTGAGGTTGAGGGCAGCCATCACGGCGATGCGCTCCAGGCCAATAACTTTGCCAGAGTCCCGAATAGAACGCATTTGCTTGTCCAGGTATCGGGCGGAGACCGCCAGCTCTCCCTGCTGTTCCTCGGGGCAGGCAACCTGATACTCTTTGTCCAGAATTTTGACGGTAACAGTGTTGGCTTGGTTCACGAGTCTTGCTCCAGTGCCTGCAGACGATTGATCATGGCTTCAACTTTTTGTCTGGCCAGGTCGTTATTTGCGACCAGCTGCAATCTCTCGTCGTACCAGCCCAGGCTGTCGAGCTTCAGCGACTGATTCTCGCGGTTTAAATCGCCGCACAGCGCAATAAGCTCGTCGATTTTTTTTTCTAGCGCTTTGAGTTGATTCTCTACCATAAAGGGTATACTTGAAATAGTCGTGTTGCGCTCTACTATAGTGGCCGTAGTTACTCAGGTCAACGACACAAATGTCATAAATATCAATGGCCTGCCATGCAATTTAAAAAACTGCTGTAACTGTGATTCTATTTTGCCGCTGCGGGTGGTGGTCATAGTCATGATGCCGCTGTCAGCGAAGTGCGCTCAACAAGGGGAAGGGAAATGTACGATGACCAGTTTGGCAAGACTGAAGTGTTCGACTTTGACGAATTTGCCAATCATTTAGTGGAGCAGGGTTTGCAGTCCTCTCCCTCTGATATCCACGGTTGTCTCACCGGTTTGCTGGCCAGTGGGGCCCCGGTTGAGGCTGAGTCGGCACTGGTAGCACTGGTGGATGTGCTGGATTTGAATGTCCATGGCGAACTGGCGGCCCAGACCATGGAGCTCTATACCGTGACAGCGGCGGCCTTGCAGGATGAAGAATTTGATTTTCATCCGCTGCTTCCCGATGACGAAACTGATATTGGTGAGCGGACAGTGGCTCTGGCGGGATGGTGCAGCGGTTTTCTCGGGGGCTTTGCGCAGGGTACAGCATCCCGGTCAGATGCCGAATCCAGGCTGTCCAGGGAAAGCCGGGAGATCCTGGAAGATATTGAAGCCTTCTCCTTGGCGGGAATAGATGAGGATATGGATGAGGAGGAATCCGAGGAGAGCTACTTCGAAATTGCCGAGTACCTGCGCTTTGCCGTACTCAATATCCACATGGACTGCATCGCACAGTAGATATGGGTATGAAAATAAGCAAAGCCGAATATGCCCGCAGGCGCAAAAACCTCATGAGCCTGATGGAGCCCAATAGTATTGCCATCGTGCCCTCCGCCAAAGAGCAGCAGCGCAGCAGGGATACCGAGTACCCGTTCCGGCAAGATAGCGACTTTCATTATCTTTCCGGCTTTGATGAGCCCGAGTCTGTACTGGTCTTGATCCCGCGTCGCAAGCACGGACAATTTGTCATGTTCTGTCGGGACAGCGATTCCACCAAGGAGTTGTGGCACGGCTATCGCGCAGGGCTGGAGGGTGTTTGTGACACCTACGCCGCTGACGATGCCTTTCCAATAGGCGACATTGATGACATTCTTCCCGGCCTGCTAGAGGGCCGGGAGCGTGTCTATTATTCCATGGGTAGAAGCGTGGATTTTGATCAGCAGATCATGTCCTGGGTGAACCGGATTCGCAGCAAGGTATCCACCGGGGCGGTCCCTCCGGGAGAATTTACCGACCTGGACCACATGCTGCACGACCTGCGGCTGGTTAAAAGTGCGGCTGAAATACGCCTGTTGCGCCGGGCGGGGGAGATAACATCTGCCGCACATATCCGGGCCATGCAGCACTGCAGGCCCGGTGCCTATGAATATCAACTGGAGGCAGAAATACAACACGAGTTTGCCTGTTCGGGTGCGCGCTTTCCCGCCTACTCCAGCATCGTTGGCAGTGGCGCCAATGCCTGCACCTTGCATTACCTGGCAAATAAAGACTGCATGAGCGATGGTGACCTGGTGTTAATAGATGCGGGCTGTGAATATGAATACTACGCCGCAGATGTTACCCGCACCTTTCCGGTGAACGGTCGCTTCAGCCGCCAGCAGCGCGCTATTTACGAGCTGGTACTGAAGGCGCAACTGGCGGCGATTGATGAAATTGCGCCGGGCAAACACTGGAATCAGGCGCATGATGCCACTGTGAAGGTTATTACCCGGGGCCTGGTTGCACTGGGACTGTTAAAAGGCAGGGTTTCCAGCTTGATCAAGCGGGAGGCTTACAAAGATTTTTATATGCACCGCGCCGGGCACTGGCTGGGCCTGGATGTACACGATGTGGGGGATTATCGGGTCGCCGATGAGTGGCGCATGCTGGAGCCGGGCATGGTTATGACTGTTGAGCCGGGCATCTATATTTCACCCAGCAATAAAAAAGTTGGCAAGTCCTGGCGTGGCATTGGTGTCCGAATTGAGGATGATGTGGTGGTGACAGCTAAAGGTTGTACGGTCATTTCATCCGGTGTACCCAAGACCGTGGATGAGATAGAGGCGCTGATGGCGGCAGCTCGTCAATGAGTTGTAGTTGAGCTATAGGTTTATAGTGGCGCGGCGGTTAGAATGTCCGCCCCAATACAGTGTTTAAAGGAAGCAGCATGAGTGACGTACCGAGTGAATTGAGAATAGCCAGCAGTCACGAATGGGCCCGGTTGGAAGAAGACGGTACCGTGACAATCGGTATTAGCGATCATGCACAGGAAGCCCTGGGTGACGTTGTGTTTGTGGAGCTGCCCGATGTGGGCGACACGCTTGACGCTGGTGGCGAAGCTGGTGTTGTTGAATCGGTTAAGGCTGCATCTGACATTTACGCACCGATAGGTGGCGAGGTGATTGCCATTAATGAGCAGTTGGAAGACGAGCCAGAGACCGTGAATTCCGACCCCTACAGCGGTGGCTGGTTTTTCAAATTGCAGCCCACCGATACCGCTGAACTGCAAGCCCTGCTAAGTGCGCAAGACTACCAGACGAAGTGCGCGGAAGAATAAACTCGCGCTTCAAACGCTGGGCATGAGCCAGCCATCAGCTGAATTATATCTGCGCAAAGGGGCTGACAGGCGTCTGCGTGCCGGGCACCTGTGGGTGTACTCCAACGAAATCGACAGT
>JAUVBI010000125.1 GCA_030591305.1 Pseudomonadota bacterium | reverse complement strand
GAGTCCGTGTTATTCCATTCCAGATGGCAGAAAAAAACCGACGTATAAAAGATGGCTTACTCATTTAACTCACTCCTGTTTCACCAGAGGTGGGAGCCTTTAGCTCCCTGGCCCGCCAGCGCACAAACATCATTGCGGCAATAAACAAGGTCACAACCGCACACATGCCCACTATCGATAAAGCACTATCAGGCCGGGCAACCAGACGCTCAACCAGGGCAATAAAATACAGCAAACTGACAAAGCACAACCAGATATAACTGCGTAAATTATTTTTTAACATACCGGGCAAAAATAGCAGCAGGGGCAGCAGCCTTGCCAGCCAAAAAATCCAGGGCTGATGATGCATCCAGGCATCGACTACCTGAACAGCCAGCAAAAGCGCCCAACTCAACCAGGTAAATACATGGGCCTTGTCACTTGGCCTGGCCCAACTAATACGGTTCATTTCCCCACTCCTGCAACAGCCTCGTGATCAGGCGATTAAATCGAGAACGTTTTCCGGTGGACGACCCAATACGGCGCTATCACCTTTTACCACGATGGGCCGTTCGACAAGTTTTGGCCTGGCCGCCATCGCTGCTATAAGTTCAGCCTCGGATGAGCCTTTGTCCAGTCCCGCTTCCTTGTAATCTGCCTCGCCACCGCGTATCAACTGCGACGCCTGCATACCCAGCTTTGACAGCAGGGTAGTAATGTCACCAACATCCAGCGGGCTCTCCAGATACAGTACGACCCTGGGATTGATTCCCTGTTCTTCCAGCAGGGCAAGCGTGGTGCGAGACTTGGAGCAGCGGGGGTTATGATAAATAGTAACGTCGCTCATATTCGTTTTCCAAATTGATGGCATATAAGGGATGCATTATAGCAAACCGCGAGGCCGGTGTAGCAATAGACCCGTGCAGGGCCAAGGAGTTTCATGCAATAATCTGTCAATGGATTCAATAACGACCACTCTTCGGCCTCTGTGGCACCGCATAGCCTACCTCTTTTCCCGCTTTGGAATTGACCGGTGCTCTGAAAATGCCGCCGCCCTGACCTATATGAGCCTGTTTGCCCTGGTTCCGCTGATGACGGTTATTTACACCATGGCCTCAGCGGTACCCGCCTTCCAGGGGCTGGAAGAGAATATCCAGGCGTTCCTGTTCGAAAACCTGATGCCGGATACCAACTCCGAAATACAGGACTACCTCAGTGATTTTTCCCGCCAGGCCAAGAATCTCACCGGCTTTGGCATCGCATTTCTGGTCGTCACCGCCGTACTTATGCTGCGCAATATTGAAAAGGCGTTTAACCACATCTGGCGCACCCGGGAGAACCGCAGTGCGGTGTCGAGTTTTCTCCTGTACTGGGCCGTGCTGGGGCTGGCACCCCTGTCCATAGGACTGGCTCTTGGCATCAGTACCTACCTCAGTTCATTCGCCGAAAGATACGGAGACCTGGATCTCCTGGGTATGGGTGCCATGATGTTAAAAATGGCTCCCCTGTTGCTCAGTACCACCGGTTTCAGCTTTTTATATCTCGCCGTTCCAAACTGTCGCGTACCTTATAAGCACGCGTTAATCGGTGGTTTTGCCGCAGCCGTTGCCTTCAATATTGCCCGTTCCCTGTTCACTACCATGGTCGCCGGATCCAGCTATACACTCATCTACGGCGCCTTTGCAGCCGTGCCATTATTTTTGTTATGGATATACCTGTCCTGGAATATCGTATTGATGGGTGGCGTATTGGTGCACAGCCTGTCCGCCTACCAGAGCCTCGAAGAAGCCGCCCGCCCAACCTTGCTGAAAGCACTGGATGTGCTCTACCTGCTGTGGCAGAGGCAAAAAACCGGGGAGTTCGTCAGGGAGATTGAATTGCTGAATAACAAACATTCGGTGGTAAACGGACTGGACAGCGAAACCTGGAGTGAGCTCAGGGATACTTTTTTAGAACACAAAATAATTTCCCAGGATGAGCGCGGGCACTTTCTTCTCAGCAGAGATTTACATACGGTTTCATTCTGGCAGCTGAAGGAATGGATCAATCAAGAATTGCCCCTTGAAAAAAGGGACATTTCGACTGGCCTGGATTGGCAGAAAAAGGCATACATCATGCTGCGTGACCAGCGAACCCAGCAGCGCGATATTCTGGACATTAAACTGGCTGAGCTGTTTTCACAATGAGTAAATTTTTCCTCTCGATGGCATTACTGACCCAGATACTGTTACTGCCTGCCTGTGGCCAGAACAATGGCACGGCAGATCATCCCCCCTCCAACACCTCCATCGCCGACCTGCGGGGACAGTGGGTGGTCATCAATTACTGGGCCAAGTGGTGCAAACCCTGTATCAAGGAAATACCCGAACTCAACGAACTGGACCAGCACTACTCCCAGGTCACCGTATTGGGCGTTAATTACGACGGTGTCATGGAGGAGGAATTGGCAAGCCAAGTGAAATTATTAGGTGTTGAATTTACCATGTTGACAGAGGACCCCGCCGCTGGGCTGGGCCTGCCCCGACCGGTAGTACTGCCCACGACTATCATCCTCGACCCGACGGGCCAGGTCAGCCAGACCCTGATTGGCCCCCAGACCATGGCATCGCTGGCCAGGGCAACAAAACAACTACCTGTGCTCTAAAGATGCATCAATAAAGGCCTGAAGGTCAAAGGAACGCTTGAACCGCTCACCAACCCGTTTCGCCCCCAGCCTTGTGAAGTGCAGGGAATCGACAAACAACAGGCGTTCACCCTCAACCGCTTGGCAAAATGGCGAGCACTGAATCGTAGCAATATCGACAATTTCTACACCTGGCATGGCGCCTCGCATCTGTTGCAACAGCTCTTTTTTCTGCCGTGTAAGATAGCGCAATCTGCGATTTAGCGAATCGACAGAAGACTGTCTGGAGATCAAGCGGGGAACAGACCCCTGGAAAACAGACCGTGGCCCAATAACTAATACTTTTTGCCCCCGGGACTGCAGATACGCCACAGTCTTTTTTAACGGTTGTATTCTTTCTTCCTTCCAGGCCGATGCCAACACAACCAGGTCGATGTCCAATTCCAGCAGCTCAGAAAATCTGAATGCGTTCAGCTGTTGACAGCCGGGGTATTTTCCCTCGGTATGGGTAATATTCAGGATGGCCGTGCAGGCCCCCGCCGTGGCCTGCAAAAACTGTATGTCACTGTAGCTCTGGGACAGCATCATATAGATATCCGATGCCATGCTGTCGCCGATAATAAGCACATTGCTCAGCTCCGGGTCGGTTGTCGCACATTCATCCACATCGTAGTCGGAAAACGGATGGCGCATGTGCAGGTTGCAGCGCCCAAACCGAATGGCCTTGCGACGCATGACGTTCTCCCGCTCCACACTATCGAGGATCCGTTGTATACCGGGGTCGATGCGACCGGGCAGGCCGTGGAATACCCACAGGCTGGCTGCCACGGAGATTGTAGCTAACAGGGTAAAAGCTGTGGCATGGGGGGCAAACCTCTGGGCAAGGGTGGAGTCCACCCCTTTCTTGCGGAAGGGTTTTTCTATCAATTCGTGCAAGGCCACGGCGGCGATTATCGAGATACAAAAAAGTGAGGCACGCTCCCCCGGGTTCAACTGGAAGTCAGTAAAATACTTGAACAATACAATGACCGGCCAGTGCACCAGGTAGATGGCATAGGAGCGTTTACCAAGCCATTGCATGGGCCTGTTGCCATACACTAGCTGTGCCCAGGGTGACTCCCGGCCCAGCAACAAGAAAAAACCCAGGGCAGATACGCACATAGCCCCGACCACCGGCGATACGCTGTCGCCCGACAGTACAACGATGCAGAGAAAACCCAATGTGGCCACCATCGTACTGATATTTCCAGGTTTTACTGATAGATGCAGGGATGCAATGGCGACCAGAGCCCCGACCATTAACTGATGCACCCTGAAGGGCAGGAGATAAAAAACTGCGCTGGGCATGCTGTCCCGTAATAACAGGGAGGCGACCACAGACATTAGCAGTAGAGAAACTGTAAAGATCAGGCGCCGCCGTGTATTGGCAAACCATAGCAATACAGCTGGCCAGAGCAAGTAGAATTGTTCCTCCACGCTCAGCGACCAGGTATGCAGCAGCGGCTTGGTATGCGCGGCTGCATCGAAGTAACCCGACTCCCACCAGAAGTTGAAATTCGCCACAGAAAAAATCGCATAAAGCGCTGACTTCGCTGTCTTTTCCAATTCTATTGGGGGCAGGGTGGCAATGGCGACCAGCAGCGACAACAGCACTGTGACCAGCAGTGCGGGAAGCAGGCGACGCACACGGCGCACATAAAACTCTCTCAGGGAAAATGTCCCAAGCTGCAAGTCAAACAGAATATTTCTGGTAATAATAAAGCCGGAAATAACGAAGAATAGATCGACACCCAAATAGCCGCTGCCTACCACATGTATATCCAGATGGAAGAGCAGCACGGCGAGAACAGCCAGTGAGCGCATCCCCTCTATACTTGGAATAAAGCCGCCACGAGACTGCGCAACTCCCGGGGCAGAATGTTCTGTGGACATTAAGCGGCCTGTTACTCTATTGACTTTTTTATCAGGTTTAACACTTCAGAAAAATCAGTATATCAGTGTACCCGAGGGGATTATGCAGTTATTTACAATAGACAAGGTCGATCAGCGCGACTACTCTTATCTCCCTTAAGTATAAAAACACAGCGATAAGGAGCTTTTTATGAGCACGCTATTTAGTGACAACACCCAGACCACTGGCAATACACCGCTGGTTAAAATCAACAACATCTCCGACGGCAATATTTATGTCAAACTGGAGAGTCGCAACCCCGCCATGTCGGTTAAATGTCGCATTGGTGCCAGCATGGTAGCAGCTGCTGAGAAAGACGGCAGCCTGAAGCCGGGCATGACTATCGTGGAACCCACCAGCGGCAATACCGGCATCGCCCTGGCCTTTGTTGCCGCCGCCAAAGGTTACGGCTGCATTCTGGTCATGCCCAACACCATGAGTCTGGAGCGGCGCATGTTAATGAAGGCCCTGGGCGCCGATATCGTGCTCACCGACGGGGCCAAGGGAATTCCTGCGGCTATTGCCAAGGCCGAGGAAATTATCGCCGCTGACCCGGCAAAAAACTGGGGGCCCCACCAGTTCGAAAACCCGGCGAACCCTGCAGTCCACGAGGCTACCACCGGACCCGAAATCTGGAATGACAGCAATGGCGGTATCGATATTCTGGTCTGTGGTGTGGGTACCGGCGGTACGGTAACAGGCATCTCACGCTACCTGAAAAATACCCGGGGTAAGGCAGTACAGGTTGTGGCGGTGGAGCCCGATTCAACCACAGTCATCACCGCCGCAAAAGCCGGGGAAGAATCCACCCACGGACCACACAAAATCCAGGGAATCGGGGCAGGTTTTGTACCTGAAAATCTCGACCTGGACATGATCGACCTCGTGGAACAGGTATCCAACGAAGACGCCATGAAGTGGGCCCACAAGTTGATGCGAGAGGAGGGAATCCTCGCGGGTGTTTCCAGCGGCGCCGCTATGGCCGTTGCCCACAGAATTTCGCAGCGCAGTGCAAATCAGGGCAAGATGATTGTCACCATTCTGCCAGACTCTGGTGAACGCTACCTCACCTCACCCCTGTTTGAAGGCGCCTTTAGCGATAACGAGACCGTGCAATAAGCGCTATCGGTCACGCAACTGTTGTAGGCGCGTTTTAACGTCGGTCCATTCACTGTCTATGACGCTGAAATAAACTGAATTTCGAGGAAAGTCCTTTTGCATAATCATGTGCTTTCTCAGCACGCCTTCACGTGTTGCCCCTATTCTCTCCAGTGAACGCTGTGACCTGAGGTTGCGCTCATCGGTCTTGAACTCTACACGCAGGCAGCCCATTTGCTCAAAGGCATGGGACAACAGCAACAGCTTTGTCTCGGTATTTATACAGGTGCGCTGCCACTCCTGCCCCAGCCAGGTCCAGCCAATTTCCAGGCTTTTGTGTTCCTCCTGGATATTCATAAAACGGGTACTGCCCACCGCCTTGCCTTTGCTGGTTTCTACGATAGCAAAAGGCAGCTGGCGCGGCATGCACAAGGCCTCATCTATCCACTGGCGGGTATCGGCCATATCGATAAAACAGGCGCGCGGCATATAGTCCCAGTCGGGCGCATACTGCCCGCGGTTAAACAGGCCCTGAGCGTGCTCCTGAGACAAGGACTCAAGGCGCAGACCCTCCGTTTCCAGGGTAAGCGGCTTAACATCGAAGAACATAATTATGCTTCCCCAGAAACGCCCTCGGGTATAAGGACTGTGGATCCGGTAGTCTTTCTCGATTCCAGGTCACGGTGGGCTTGTTGCACATCTGCAAGGGCATAGCGCTGGTTAATTTCTATTTTGATAGCACCAGATAATACGCGGTCAAATAGATCCTGGGATGATTGTTGCAACTCCTCGGTGCTCGCCGTATAGGTCAACATGGTGGGTCGGGTGATAAACAACGAGCCCTTATTACTGAGTATTTGTAAATCCAGTGGCTCCGGCGAACCCGATGCGTTACCAAAACTCACCATCAAACCCCGGGGCTGTAGACAATCGAGAGAAATGTCAAACGTATCCTTGCCTACGCCGTCATAGACCACCGGGAGTTTTGCACCACCGGTAATCTCCATGACACGCTCCACTACATTTTCGGTATTGTAATTGATGACGTGATGATAGCCGTGCTGACGCGCCAGCTCCGCCTTCTCCTGCGAGCCCACGGTACCGATAACCTTCGCACCTATGCTATTAGCCCACTGCCCAAAGATCAGCCCAACGCCACCAGCCGCTGCGTGATACAGGCAGGTTTCCCCGGCTTTGATGGTATAGGTGCGCTGTAACAGATATTCGGCAGTCTGGCCTTTCAACAACATGGCAGCAGCTGTTTCAAAATCAATACCGTCGGGAATTTTTACCAACCTGACTGCTGGCAAGTTAATGGCTTCCGCATAGGCACCAAAGCCAGCAGAGCAATAAGCCACCCTGTCGCCCACCTTGAGGTCAACACCCTCGCCCACGGTCTCAACAATGCCCGCACCCTCCAGACCCAGACCTATGGGTAGAGGCAGCGGATAGAGACCACTGCGATGATAGGTATCAATATAGTTGAGGCCTATGGCTTTATTTTTCACGGTAACCATACCTGCACCCGGGGGCTCTAGATCTATCTCCTCCAGTAGCATAACCTCCGGCCCGCCAGTCTCATGTATTCTAATCGCTCTGGTCATCATATTATTCATCCTTTTATTGTCGGCCAGATAGCCGCCGCATTACTCAAGGGTATTAGTTTAATGGACGCATCAGAATCGGTATATACTGATTCTGCTCCTAAATAAAAAATAATGGTGATCATGCAGCATTTCACACGGACTGGAAGCAGAGGTAAGTTTTACTGTGAATTACGCGAGCTAGACTGCTCTTTTAGCAAGCGCTTCCTCTCGCCAATAATATTGTAGGCAATAATCAGGCTAATCCCGGCCAACACCGCCGCCACGGGAATAAAACTACTGGACTGAAACCCCAACCAGTGCAGGCCCACAAAAATCAGACCAGCCTGCAATAGGTCACCGATACGCTGACCAAAGGAATCAATGACCGCCCTGCCCTCGTATTTCTCCTGGCGCGAAAGAGGCAGATACAACATTTGCCGGGCCGTATTCTGCAAAGAATAATCCAGGCTATTCTCCGCGATCTTAAAATACCGGAACCATGCGACTATGGGCAGAATGGCCAGAGATGCATAGCCCAGGAATACCACCAGTGGCGTGAGGATAAATGCGACACTAAACCCCGCGTATCGCAATAACCTGGAGACAGCAAAAAACTGTATCAATACACCCAGTAAATTCACCATAAAATAAAAGCTGCTGTAGAAGCGCCCTACATAGGTGCCCTTATCGATTTCGATAAGCCCGTTGGCAATCCCCTCGTTGTACATAGTTTCAAGAATTGATGCCAGTAGATATTCCCCGGTGGTATTGACCAGGTTCAGCATAATGACAAAGGCCGCCAACAACATGAGGTAGCGCTTACTCAGTACCATCTGGAAACCGGCAAATATAGATGGTTGCTTCTCTGCACCCTTCTCCTGCCTCTGCCTCCCCCGGGAACTCTGTGGCAGGGACTCACTCGCGCGCTTTGCCGGCAGGCTGGAAAGAAACAGAGTAAAAGCACCGCACAGTATCAGGCCATAGGCATCCATATGGTCTACCAATTCGCGCGATACCGCCGAACCCAGCCACGCCCCAAGGGAAGCGCCCAGGGCCACGATAACAAAAAGACGTTCTCCCGCCTCCCGGGTATACAACTCCGATGCAAATGCCCAGAACTGGGTGATGATAAGAACACTGTAGGCCCCCAGCCAGACAAAGTAGATGACTGATATGGACAGCCCCATTTTCCCAGCCGCTGCAAAGCCCAACAAGGTTGCAACGCAAACAGCGGTGACAATACGCATATACTGGTAACTGTCAAAGCGCCGGGAGAACTTACTGTAAATGGGAATAAAGAAAAGCAGCATCAGGGCTTGCAGGGCAACCGCATAACTGCGAATTTCAGCGGTGCCCTCCGTGAGAATGAGCATCTCCCGGGCGGGCTTTAACAAGTAGGCGGTAAACAATACCAGAAACAGGCTGGTAAACATGGCGGCTACGCCCAGGCCCTCGCCTGG
>JAUVBI010000253.1 GCA_030591305.1 Pseudomonadota bacterium | reverse complement strand
CGGCAAGCTTTCGGTCAACTTTTCTCTTTTCCTTATGCTGCGGATCTTCGCTACTGATTAACAGAAAAGCAAAGGCGGCAATCAACATCGCCACACCGTAGATCATCGGAACCATGGTGCTACCCAGGCTGATAATGGCAATAGGAGCCACCAGATTGGTAATGGCGGCACCCAGATCACCGGCACCGAATATACCCATGGCTGTACCCTGACGAGACTTGTCATACCAGGCGGAGACAAAGGTAATGCCAGCGGCGTAGGTCGCCCCGGCCAGACCGATGACCATGCCAAAAATCAGATACCAGGTATAACTATCGGCATAGGGAAAGAACAGCATCACAACACCGACAAGCAGCATCAGCCAAAACATGATGCGCCGACCACCGTATATGTCGGCGAGTAGACCCGCAGGTAAGCGAGCCAGGGCACCGGTAAGAATCGGCGCCACCAGCAAAAAGGCAAACTGGGTGTAATTTAGTTCCAGTTCCCTGCGAATTTCCACCCCGAGGATGGAAAACAGCGTCCACGCAGCAAAACACACGGCGAAGGCCACCGTGGCGGAAGTTAGCGATAATCTCTGTTGTCGAAGTGCTTGTGTCATAATTGGCTTCAATTTCTTGATCGATAACATAAACCTTATAGGCGAAAGTGACTTGATATGGGTCAATAGGCGGCTCGCGCCGACGGCGCAAGGTGCAAGCTGCTACCCCCAAAGTAGTAGTTATCTATAAATCAATAAACCGTTTAAATACAATGGGATAGACGCTGCCATCACATAGTGGAAAGCCTTTGAATAAAGGCCGGAGTCTTTGGTAGTAGCACCCCGATATAGGCCAGGAATGATATTTTTAAGCAAGGAAATCTACAACTCTGTCATCTTCCAGATTCTTATGGCGATGCTGATGGTTGCTGGCATGGCACTGGCGAGCATGGCGCTGGCGGTCTATGTAACACTCAATTCGCAGAATGATGCCGGGGTAATCAATCTGGCAGGCTCCCTGCGCATGCAGTCCTACCGGATCGCCAACCTCCTGTCCCAGGCATGTGACGGTGAACTCGCGCAGCCCCAGGAGGCCCTTGCCCAGGAGGCGGAGGAATTTTCCAGAAAACTTTATCAGTCCAGAATTGCGTCATTGGTGGCGAACTCGGGAAATACACCGCTACAGGGTAGCTACCAAAAAATTGTTAACAACTGGGAAAACGGCATGCAGCCACTGCTGCCCTCACTCACAGACAACGAAGCAGACGTGGCGTGGCAGGATATCCGCTGGCAATACAACCAACACCTTGTGCGCTATGTCGATGATATTGACCAGATGGTGCTGCAACTACAACGCAATGCCGAAGGGAAAAACGAACTACTGGGCATGACCGAAGCCCTCAGTATTTTGTTAATACTCTTTATACTGATTTTTTTTGTTATGAAGGCAGACACTAATTTCGTGGTTCCTCTGCGCGGCCTGGTACAAGCTGCAGAGCGAGTAAAAAAGGGGGATCTCAGCCACCGTATAAGCTACGAAAGTGACAACGAACTGGGCCTGCTGAGCCAGACTTTTAACAGTATGACTGCAAGCCTTGAAACACAATATCGCGACCTCGAGCAGCAGGTGGCCGAGCGCACCAATAAACTGCACAAATCCAATCTTGCACTTAACTTCCTTTACAAAACCTCCAGAGAGATAGCATCCAACCCTGGAGATTTACAGCTGCTGAATATTTTTCTATCGGACCTTAAGCAGGTTATTGAGGTGGACCGGATACATCTTTTTATCAAAACCAGTCCAAACTCTTCGGACTATGACCTTATCTCCACAGTCGAAGACAAAAGAGATATCACTCTGGACAGCTGCGGCATTAATCCCGGTCAGTCCGCCAACGCTACCCGCCGAGAGCTGGCCCTGCCCCTGAAAAATCGTGACGCCGAATATGGCCTCCTGTTCGTTGCTACTGCAAAAAATGCAGAGCTGGACCCCTGGCAACACCAACTGCTCAAAACTGTGGCGGAGACACTATCAACAGCCTTTGCCTTTCATCGCACCCTGGATCAGGAACGGCGGGTTATTCTACACGAGGAGCGCTCCACCATTGCCCGGGAACTGCACGACTCCCTGGCCCAATCCCTGTCCTATATGAAAATGGAAGTGGCACGGTTGAAAAAAATGATAGCCAGAGGCTTTGACGCCGACCAGGTGGAGGATGCTATCAATGATTTGCAACAGGGCTTAAACGCAGCCTACAAACATTTGCGCGAACTATTGGTAACCTTCCGTATACAGCTGGATTCCCCCGATTTACGCTCTGCCCTGGAGCATGCTGTCAGGGAATTCGACGAGCGAAGCCCCGCTACAGTGACCCTGAACTACGCTCTGGGAACATACACACTGAGCCCCAACGAGGACATACACATACTGCATATCCTGCGGGAGGCACTGAATAATGCGGTTAAACATTCCAGAGCCCGGACTATTTGCTTACACTGTAGCCGCTGTGAGAATGGAGAGGTCATTTTTGTGGTCGATGACGACGGTATCGGAGTGCCCGATAAGCCGGAAAAGCAACACCATTACGGTATTTACACCATGCGGGAGCGAGCTCAACAACTGGGCGGTACGTTTAGTTGCGCCAGTCGCCCGAAAGGGGGCACCCGGATCGAATTGAGATTAAAATCGCTGCCGAACTCCCGCCTCCCCGGAAGTGATGAAATCACAGCTAATAATAACAATACAAAGCAGAGCAACAATGCCGGAAACTAACAACACTGTATTACTGGTGGATGACCACCCTCTACTGCGCAAAGGTGTCAGGCAGTTATTGGAGCTGGAGAATGATATTGAGGTGGTCGGCGAAGCGGCCAATGGTGCAGATTCAGTATTGCTGGCGACGGAGCTGAATCCAGACCTGATTTTACTGGACCTGAGCATGAAGGGCATGGACGGCATCGAGACACTGCTTTCCCTCAGAGCTGCAAATGTAACCTCCTACATCGTGGTTTTCACTGTCTCTGATGACCGCAATGACGTGATTTCTGCCCTCAAGTCCGGTGCAGACGGGTATTTGCTGAAAGACACAGAACCAGAGGAGTTAGTGGAATGTATTCGCCGGGCATGTTCGGGGAAGCTGGTACTCAGCGAAGAGTTGACCGAGGTGCTGGCCCTGTCTTTCCGCGATGAACAAAAATCATCCGGTCCAGACCTGAGCACGCTAACCCGCCGCGAACTGCAAATACTGAAATATGTCGCCGAGGGCCTAAGCAACAAACTTATCGGGCGCAAACTGGAGATTGCTGAATCCACGGTGAAAGTGCATGTTAAGCACCTGCTCAAGAAGCTGGGGTTACGCTCTAGAATTGAGGCGGCAATCTGGATGGTAGAACAGAAAAAATAGGCCGACAACCATTTACTGCAAGACACCGTCATGAGCTGGGGGAGGAGACACCACCGCATGCCCGCATAATAGCTACCCCCAAATATTCTCCGTCTTGTCTTCATTGCCACCCAAGCCCGCAAAAATATTATACATTGTTGATAATACTAGAATTTATAGCTTTATCAGCTTACTCCTTTAGGGGTAGAAGCACGGTTTGCGTTGAGCTGCCAATGGGCTGCCCATGATCTACATCAACGCTCGCCTGCACCGAAATAAATACAGTGCGCTCAAAGAAATCTGCCCATGGAGCTTTGACGATGTCAGAAAGTAGAATTAATTTACTGAATTTCAGCGACCCCAAGGTGAGAACGCTGCACTTTACCTGGTTTGCATTCTTCCTCACCTTTGTCGTCTGGTTCAGTCACGCCCCCATGTTGGCCGTGATTAAAGAGGCCTTCGATTTATCCTCACAGCAAGTAAAAGCGCTGATGATCCTCAACGTGGCAATGACCATCCCCGCCCGTATTGTCATTGGCATACTGGTGGACAAATACGGGCCACGGCACGTATTCAGCGGACTTCTAATTATCTCCGGAGCCATCTGTCTGTTGTTCGCCACCGCCCAGGACTACGAACAACTCGCCCTGTTCCGCTTTCTGCTCGGTTTTGTCGGTGCCGGCTTTGTTATTGGCATCCGCATGGTAGGCGAGTGGTTTCCCGCTAAGCAAGTGGGCCTGGCCGAGGGTATTTATGGTGGCTGGGGCAACTTTGGTTCCGCTGCTGCGGCCATGAGCCTGCCCCTGATCGCCCTCGCCATAGGCGGTGACGACGGCTGGCGTTACGCCATCGGCGGCACTGGCGTTCTTGCAGCCATTTATGGCGTTATCTACTTTT
>JAUVBI010000160.1 GCA_030591305.1 Pseudomonadota bacterium | reverse complement strand
GTTAGGTAGAGGGGCTGACGTCGACCGCATTTCCTCTGGCCGGGTCCTGTGCAGCAACAAAGCCGGGGGGCGCTACTTTGGCCGCCAAGGGGGCGGGCTCACAGGCCGCTGCGAGCTCAGCATTGGCATTGGCAGCTGCGGCATTTTGCGGTGCGGCTGCATTGCCAGTATTTTGCGACGCGACTGCATCCACTGGCACGCAGTCATGGCTGGCCAAATTGGCTTGTGTGTTAGCGGGGGCATTTGCTGGAACGGCAGGGACTGTTGTGACAGCCACTGCGGCACCTGGTGTTGTTGGGGAGGCCGGTGCTGGGCTACCACCTGCACCTGTTACTGTAGGCGGAGGGCTGGAGGCCGGCACAGCAGGCGCAAGCGTGGCGATGGGCTGGGCTGCCGCCTGCTCTTGTGCGCCGACAGTAGCCGATAATGTAAGCAGGAAACTGAGCGCAGCGCCACACAGTAGTGTCTTTTTCATGAATGTCTCTCGGACAGAATTTCAACGGGATATCGCTTAATCGTACAGAAATTAGGGGGTCAGGTCTAGATTTTAGACCCCACGGCTGTGGGTCTAAAATCTAGACCTGACCCCACGGCTGCCCCACGGCTGTGTTTTCGGCTATTGGCGCAAATGGCCTCGTATACCTCATGCATGCGTTCCAAATTCCAGGGGCGGCGCACGCGAAAAACAAGTGACTGGTCGGCGAGTTGTGCCAGCCACTGCAGGCGCTGTTTTTGCAGGAAACTAAAGTTATACAGATAGTTAGGTAACAGCTCTTCAAATTTTCGGAAGCCTGTCACCTCAGTGATTTCTACATCGCTGCCGGGCTCGCCCTGCTCTAGCAGGTAAAAGGCGTGGATGGGCTTGGCACTTGTGCCAAAATTGTTCACCGGATAACCCAGCACTTCATACTCCCGGAAAGGGCGATGGTGCGGATGGCTGGGCGTGGCGTAAAACTCACCTCCATGCCAGAACGTTGCTGCCTTGTCATCTGTGAGCATGGGGTGACCCTGCTTGAGAAAGTAATCCCCGAGTGTGGATTTACCACCGGTTGAAGGCGCGATAAATAACACGGGCTGGCTATCAATTTCCACGGCAGAGCAGTGAATGAAGTCGTAACCCCGCTGCAGCGTAAGGTGCATGGGCAGGAAAATATGTACGAACCAGAATACCAGCAAGTTCTGTGTACCCTGCTCGTGCAGCTGATAATGGATGGTGGAGTCACCGCCCACCCAGCTAAAGCTGACTATGCCTGACACCTGCAGGCACCAGGGCTGGCCCGGGGCACTTAAGGCCAGCTCTCGCTCGGTGCACAGCCAAACGTCCCTGCCATGGGTAGAATACAGGGGTGTTTTCTCTGCCAGATTCGCTTGTTTTGCACCGGCCGACAGTTGTTTTAGTTGCAGGCTGGCATGCTCCCCGGGGGCCACGGCCAACACGGAAACGGTACGATCAAAGAGGGGAAAGTCACTGTAGACTTTTACCCCATAGAGGCAATGCTCAATCACGCCGCCGGCCCCCAACTGAAAGTAGATACCACGGTAAATTTCTCGTGACCTGCCCCGCCGTTTACGATCACATGGTCACATTGCAGCCAGGCATGGGCCGACAAGCCGGTGGGGGCTGCGCCATCCTCACTGCCCTTGCGCACACCCAGATAAAACTGGCCGGGAATATTGCGCCGGGCCAACAGATGCTGCACAACAAGCACCTGAACCAGGCATCGACTCTGCCAGGGCGTATACCTTGCCGCCGTCGCCACCATTTTACCGATGCTGGTGGCCAGCTTGAGTTTCTCACGGGTAACGGCCTGGACCTCAGGCAACGCAGGGTGATGCTCCAGCTTACTGACCAGGCGCTTAAAGGAAACGCTCAGGATGGCCGCACGAAACCAGCCCAGCATAAACCAGGCCTGAGCGAAGACGAGTTTTTGCTGAGAATTCAGGGCTGCAAATTGGCGGAGTTTTTTCAGCATGAGTAGCGAGGTGTGCCCGGCTTGTGTAGGCTGGCCACTCTAACAAACAAACTACAGAGGGTCACACCGGAGGTCTACAACCGGGGGTCAAAACCGGGGGTCAGGTCTAGACATTAGTCTTTTGGTTATATTAAGACCAAAAGACTAAAGTCTAGACCTGACCCCCGGTTGCTAAAATCTAGACCTGACCCCCGGTTTTGACCCCCGTTTCCCCCCCGGGTGACGATTTCCGGTAATAGATGAAATTCACGATACTGCTACAGTACATCACACCCCACCGCCGCGTGTTACTGGCCGTGGTTGGCTTGTTGCTGGCTGGCAGCGCGCTTTCATTGGCGCAACCGTGGCTGGCGGGCAAGCTTACCGGTGTACTGTTAAGCGCGGAGAATTATTCCAACTGGAATGTGCAAGATGTGCTTCTGTTGTGGCTGGGCCTGATCATTGTGCGCAGTATTCTGGGCTTTTTTACCCAGTACACCATAGGCAGCACGGGTGAAGAAATGGCTGCCAGCCTGCGTTCGCGACTGTACCAGCATTTACAGGCCCTACCGCTGGGCTACTACCAAAAGCGGCGCAGCGGTGATGTATTGGCCCTGTTAACCAACGATGCCGACATTATTAGCGGCTTTGTTACCGACACCCTGGTGCAATTGCTGCCGCTGCTGCTGACCTTTGCCGGAGCCTTTGTGATGATGGCTCTTATCGACCCCTTTATTGCCTTGGTAGCGGTGGTGCTACTGCCCTTTTATTTTCTCGTTATGAAGATTATTGGCCGCGGCATTCGCCCCATCTCGCGCGCCTGGATAGATGCCTACAGCGATCTCATGACCTTTATCGACGAAAACCTGGGCATGCTGCCAGCGATCAAAACCTTTACCCGGGAGCATCAGGAAAGGCAGCGTTTTGAGCAGCGCAATGCGTCGCTGCTGGGGCTTTCTAAAAAGCAGTTACTTATTCAGGCCTTGCTCTCCCCTGCTGTCGGGTTGATGGCGGGGCTGGGACTGTTGCTGCTGTTGTGGTTGGGCACCAGCCGTATTGATAGCGGCGATCTGGCAGCGGCTGAACTGGTGAGCCTATTGCTATACGCCATGTTGCTGAGCCAACCACTAAAGGGGCTGGCTAATGTGTATGGACAGGTGCAGAGAATCCGTGGTGCTGCCGAGCGCGTGATGGCGTTTTTCAATGAGCAGCCGGAGCCCGATGATAAGGGCAGGCCCGCCCTGGGGCCGGTGCGGGGGGAGATCTGTTTCGAGGGTGTGCATTTCGCTTATCCTGGAGGCAAGCCTGTTCTGCAAGGTCTGAATTTGCACATTGCAGCTGGGGAGACCGTGGCAATAACCGGGGTAAACGGTGTGGGTAAGTCTACCCTGGCGCATTTATTGATGCGCCTGGCAGACCCGGATGGCGGCCATATTTTAATTGACGGTATTGATATTGCCGACGTGTCCCTGGCCAGTTTGCGCGGGCAGATCGGCTTGGTTGCGCAACATACGTTGCTGCTTAACGGTACGGTGGCAGAGAATATTGCCTATGGCAGATCACCGGTAACGCAGGGGAAAATTGAACGGGCGGCGCGGGCGGCTCATGCGCATGAATTCATTATGCAGCTGCCGGATGGCTATGAAACGGTTATTGGGGACCAGGGGTTGCGTTTGTCGGGGGGGCAGAGGCAGCGGGTTTCCCTTGCGCGCACCTTGCTTAAAAATCCGCCTATTTTAATTCTGGACGAGGCGACTTCGATGTTTGATCCCGCGGGGGAAGAGAATTTTATTTTGGGGTGTGAGGAGATGTTGGCGGAGCGGACGGTGATTTTGATTACGCACCGAGAGGCTGGGTTGGGGTTGGCGGACCGGGTTGTGAGCCTCACCCAGTAAACCTGTATCTTGGGAGAGAAGCTACCAGTTATTAACTTTCAGGAAACCCGCCGTCTGGCGTTTTTTTCTCCCGCTGCTTCGGTGCTCGCCTTATGTTTGGAGTTTTGTGTATCAAGCACCGACAACTTCTCCACCGAAGGTCTAACCCAGGTTTTCTTCTCTGACACGTACATTTTTGTCACTACTTTCACCTCCCAACTTTGAGCAATATATAGCTAATAATAACATACTGACCTGGTTATCGAAGCGGTTTGTGTCAAGCTCGCTGTCCTCATTAGCCACCCCCCTCAGCAGTTCCACAACTGCTTCCTCATCAACCAGGTTATTATGTCTATTAAGATTTATGCCCAGCCCCCTTTGCCATAATGTAATCAGCTCTTTTTCCATGGTGTAAAGACGTTTAAGGCGGTTTGGTTCATACTTGGTATCTGGCCGCCAACAGTCAGTTGACGTTAGCCAGCCCGAAACAGCTTTTCTATATAAAAACCTTTGATGCCCTTGACGCTCAAAATATTCATCTGGCACACCCAGTGAGAACTCAATCAGGCGCTTGTCCAGTAAGGGGTAGCGATAATCAATCGCATCTCGCATCCCGCCGGACGCCCAGGACTCCAGGCGGGTGGGCAAATGGCCATAGGTGATTAACCCAAGCTTGTCCCGCCTACCACTGAGCATAGAAAACCCGGGAACTTTCATATTGATATTGCGAACTTTTGTTCGCCAATCCGGCTTCAGTACAGCCGTCAAATCAGCCCCATCCAATCTTATTCCCATAAACTTGCAGTAAAAATTAAACGGCAGGGCTGGCAATAATACCTTGCGCATAAACCCCCGCATGTACGTGTATAAAAACAAACGACCAGGATTATTTTTGGTGCTTTCGTATATATTTTTTGCAGCCTTCAAAAATTGGCCGCTCCAAAAAAGGCCCGCCGCGTAATTTGTCCCTGGATAGGACGCAAATTCATCACCGCCCCAGCCAGATAAAAGTGTGCGAATGCCATCGCGCTTCGCTGACCTACGAACGAATGGCTCGTAGCGCAGTACCGCAGAATCGTTGTATGAGATGTCGTGTTGCAGCGTTAGCTTCGAAAGGTCTTCAGTATCAAAATCGACATAATGATGAATCATGCCTTCTTGAGTTGCGAGGCGCTTACTAATTTCAAAATCAACATCGCCTTCATCTTCAGATGAACTGGGCGAATGTGTCCAGTTATAGACGTTGAGTTTTCTTGCGCCTTTTTTGAGGTATCTTGCAGCGCAAACTGCTATTGCAGAAGAATCCAGGCCCCCGCTCGAATGTGCCCCCACTGGAAAATCGCTAAGTGTGCGGTTTTCAATCGCAGCTTGGAGCAGGCTACGCAACTTTGATACATACGCCTGCTCACCATCCAGTCTCAGCACAGGGACCACCTCTGGAAACCAATATTTTTTCACCGACAGCCCATTGCGACTAATCGTCATCGTGTGAGCGGGTCTAAGCTTTTTAATATCCTGAAAGAAAGTCGCCGTTGGATGGTTAAGTTGGCAATACGTAAAGTAAGCGGCAATAGCTTCCGGACTTATTTCACGGCTCACATTTTCCAGTCTGGAAAGTGGCTCTACATCATTTGCGAAGTAGAAGTTCTTATCTTGCAACACATAATAGAATGGCCGAACACCGATATGGTCCCGTGCACAAAATAATTCTTGCCGCGACTCGTCCCATATTACGTAGGAAAAATCCCCCAACAAGTATTTGGGTGAATCTTCACCCCACTTGATATAGGCTGCCAGCAGTAATTCACTGTCTGATATTTTCTCCACTGGTGAATCGATCTCTAGTGCGCAGGCAAGTTCGGCGCGATTATCCAAACGCACATCGCATGTAATCGCGAGTTTCCGGTTTTTAACAATTTTATACCTGGGCAACCTCTCCAGTTTAGATTCCGGAGTATTCCAAAGCATGGTATGCCCAAGCCCAACACTCCCCTCGCACCAAACACCCCGGTCATCATCAAACCACTGGGCAAATACGTCATGCATAGCCTGAAGGGCGCCGCGGTCAAGCGCAGATCCACCGTGATTGAAAATGCCGAAAATTCCACTCAAAGAAATACCTGTTCAGGGGGATATGGGGTCAGGTCTAGATTTTAGAATATGGAGTCAGGTCTAGATTTGTTGCTTCGTGATGGAGTAGGAAAAAGGTTTCGCGTAGGTTAATTGCTTTTACGTGAAACATCAAAGAACAGAAAGAACAGGGTCAGGTCTAGAATTTATACTCTCTGAAAAATCGGCTACTTTTGATGTGGGGTCGCAACGCAATATTCCCTAGAATGGTCACATTCAGTTTCAGGATTATTGCCATGTCCCGCCCCCTAAGAATCGAGTTTGATGGCGCGCTATATCATGTCACTTCCCGGGGTGACAGGAAGGAGCCTATCTACGATGACGACCTGGATCGAATAAGATTTCTGGAAATTCTTGGGGAAGTGATCAGCACATACAACTGGCTTTGCCATGCTTACTGCCTGATGGGGAACCACTACCACCTGGTTATTGAAACACCAAGTGGCAACCTTTCCAGGGGTATGCGCCAGCTGAACGGCGTCTACACTCAGGCGTCAAACCACCGGCATGGACGCGTCGGGCATGTATTTCAGGGGCGTTTTAAGGCGATTTTGGTCGACCACAATTCCTACTTTCTTGAGCTCTCCCGCTATGTGGTGCTCAATACGGTTCGAGCAGGAATGTTTGAACGGCCCGAGGACTGGCCCTGGAGCAGCTATCTGCCCACGCTTGGTAGCACCCAGCCTCCCAACTGGCTTACCACTGACAGAATATTGGTGCAGTTTGCGGGTAATCGACATAAAGCCCGCCTGGGCTATGCAAAATTTGTCGCCGGGGGCATAGGGCATGCTTCTATCTGGAAGGCTTTGAACCAGCAAATTTATCTGGGCGATGATGCATTTGTTGCAGGCATGTTGGCCAACGATGAGAACAGAGGGGAGGCCATTGGCGTTCCCAGGGCGCAGCTGCGCGTCTCGGCACCTTCCCTTGAAATTCTGGCTTCTAGTCATTCCTCCAGAGATGCCAGCATTGTGGCTGCCTATGCAACAGGAGAATACAGCTACCAGCAGATCGGGCAGTTTTATGGGCTCCATTTCACATCTGTTGGCAATATAGTACGGCGCGCGCGTTGTCGAGGAAAGACCGGGGCAGGATAGGCGTCATTTCTATCGCCAGGGGCGGTGCCTGCCAAATGAGTGGGGTCTAAACTCTAGACCTGACCCCGGGTTGCGGGTTGTTTATTCCCCGGCAAACGGATGCCGCAAAACAATGGTTTCCACCCTGTCCGGCCCCGTTGAGATGATATCAATGGGCGCACCCACCGCCTCTTCGATGATCTTGATGTAATCCCGCGCCGCCTGGGGCAGTTCTTCCAGTGATTTAGCACCCAGGGTGGTTTCACTCCAGCCGGGTATTTCTTCATACACCGGCACCAGGGCTTCGTAATCCTCAGAATCTACCGGGTT
>JAUVBI010000161.1 GCA_030591305.1 Pseudomonadota bacterium | reverse complement strand
TCGCGGGCATTGAACGAGGCGTATTGCTCGGAGTTACCATGGCCCGAGTACACTTCAATCAGGCGACCTTTATCCGCATCGACATTGTCTGCGTTCAACTGGTGGGACCAGTTAGCATTGGGCGGTGTGTAGTTGCCCCAGGCGCTGCCGTGGGGGATAACGATGGTATCGAGGCCCCACTCGTCCAGTTTGCTATAGAGCTCGCCGGGGGTTTTTACCGCTTCAAAGCAGTCCGCCGGCAGTTGCGGTGAAGGTACGCCTTCGGCACAGGGTGACAGAGCAGCTACGGTATCTATCATCGTGTTAAAGGCGGCGTAGTAATCTTTGTGCCGTGGATCCAGCCACTGCAGTGCTGTGGGTAGTTTGGAAGCCCATCGACTGCCCTCTTTTTTCGCCGCTATCGGCCTGGCGGGAAGCTTACTGCGCTGCTCATCCTTGTACAGTACATTGTGATGACCATAATGCTCTTCGGCAGTCTTGCCAACCTGGGTCCACTCGAAACCCATAAAGGCAAACAGGTCGGGGTTATCCCCGGCCAGGGCATTACACTCCTGCACGGAATCGATGGCATTGCTCCACTGCTGGGGCGTAACCGACTCGGCATGGTCGGACAGGAAATAGAAATCCAGTTGCGCCACGTAGCGCGCATAGTCACAGGCGTAGGACGGGGGAAAGGCACCCTGCCCGCCCTGCAGCATCGGCAGGGAGTACAAAAAGGCGTCGATGGAGTTGGTGGTATGGACGTGGGTGTCGCCAAACAGAATGACTTTCTCTGGCGATGAGCCCTGCTCACCCCCGGTATCCAGCTGTGACTGCTGCCGCTGTAGCACCGTCCCGGCCGGTATTCGCCCCGGGCTTGCCTGGGACTTAACAAAGGGGTCTTCCGCCCACAGCCGATCCGGATCGGGTACATAGCCCGGTAGAATTCGGTAGGCAAAATCTGGCGCCGTACCCGTAAAGAACCAGATGCCCAACACCAACAATGCAGAAGAACCCAATAATATTTTTTTCATCTCAATACCTTCTTATTCTGCCGTAAACATTCTATCTCCCCTTCGGGGAGTACCAGATAGGTGAAGTATAGGCCCGCTCCTGAATAGTGGTGGGCAGTTCCTTCAGCGGCTCAATTCCCAGGGTATTGGCATCGTGGGTACTCCAGCGCAGCTTCGGGTTTTCCAATACACGAGCGTAATAGAAAGCTGACTGCCCGGGATCAAACTCGGGATCGCTCCACAGGGCGCTGAGTTGGGCCGCGCCTTTGCCTTCATCCCACTGACCGGTTTTCAAATCCACTGTGGCGCCGTTGTCAGGGATACGATGGGTTTTCGAGTCCGGGACCAGGCCATCGGAGCCAACCACATCAAAGACCTTTTCTTTCGACTCGCCATTCTCTACCCAGCCCTTGATAATCTGTATCCGCTGCAGGGGCGCACTGTTGGCATCACGGGATGCCCACATCAGGAATTTCGGCGCTCTGCCATCACTGCGACCCGCTAAATCTCCCCCCATGGGGACACCCTGCGCATAGGCCTGCTTCACCCTGTCGGCCTGCTTGTCCAGGTCATCGGCGTAATCGTAACCGGCAAAAAAGCGCACTTGGATACGGGTGCCGGTGGTGGCAAAGGTCTCTTTGCGCCGAAAAGCATCATAGATCGACTCGCGAGTGTTCTGCTCTGCCCAGACCACGGCAAGCCCGGAAGCACCCCAGGCCTTGGGGTTCTGTTTTTGCGCCAAACGCTGCGCTGGCGTGAAGACCGTATCGCCGGGAGCCTTGCCCAACAGCCGGGCCTCGGGTGTTGCGGTCATTTTCCCACCCTTGCTAAAATAGTTTTCCTCTTCGAAGCTGCTGGCCGCATTGTGACTGTCGGTGGAACCAATCAAGCCAAATTTATAGGGGTTAAAGCCCTCGGCTTCACTGTAGCTGATGCCCTTTTTATAGGCCGCCCGGACATAACTGCCCTGCAGCGCGGACATGTTCGGTCCAACGTTGCGCTCCGACTTTGGCTTCTTGTGCGCATATATCTCA
The DNA here is from genome assembly GCA_030591305.1 of Pseudomonadota bacterium. Next base: position 5,237 of record JAUVBI010000161.1, on the reverse strand, counting down.
AAATCTGCCCACTGATCATCACCGGACAGCAAAGGGTGCGCCTCGGAGGTTCCTTTAACCTGGGTTACCTCGACCAGCACCTCATTGCGCATACGTTGATCGGCCCACTGGCTGTCGATGGGTTCGCCACTGGACTTGACGTCTGGCCACATATCACCGCCACTCAGGTTGGAGTTATGGGGGATTGCCATGCCCTCTTTACCCTGGGCCCTGAGCGTATCCAGCCAGGTCCACAGGTCTTCCGGACGAGAGGAATCGAACATACTGAAGGGCATATCTGAAACCTCGTTGCCCCTGAATATCACATTGCGGTGAGAGGAGCCGATCTCTGATGAAAGCGTCCATTCAAAGCCGATAAATGTGGTGAATACTCCCGGCTGGTTATGTCGCTGCGCCGCATCAATGGTTTTCTGCCAGGCGCCGTGCGTCAGCTCCGGCTTATCTAACTCAGGAATTGGTTTACCCGTTCTTTTGGCCTTGCCCAGACTGTTAAAGGCTTTCAGGATATTCTCCACGTCAAAACCCAGGTCTTTTAGAGGATCATCCACCATATTCAGAACACCCAGGTATTCGGCATGGTCAGTGACCGCCATAAAGTCCAGAGCACCGTATTTGAGCTGGATTTTGCCGAAGCTCTGGAAATCGATGGCCTTACCCTTGGCAAAGCGGTAGGCCTCGTCAGGGCCGGCCACGGTGCCGAATATCCTGGCATCGGTAGAGTAACTGGTGTGGACATGAAGATCGCCGAAATATGAGCGGGTTGCTCCCTACCGAGGAGGGCTCAGCTGTCGTACCCAGAGATACCTGGGCCATCGACAACAACAAGACCACTACGCTTCCTCGATTAACCATCACGCTCATCTCTCTTGTTATGAGGGAGCCAAGGTACCCCTCCTATAAAACTCGTGTGTCCGGTCAAATTGGGTCGTACCGGCGTGTATGGTCAAAAATTTGTGGATTTCGGCATTTTCAGTTTTTGGTGATGGTTTATAAGGGCGAGCTTGGTCGTGGGCTCGCGGATAGCACTCAAATATTGAATTACTATCATCCGCCAGACCGCCGGTATTACGCATCCTGGCCAGGTCAGGTACAGTACACCAAACTCTATTTGGATAAACGGAGAGTTAGATGAGCCAGAAAAATAGCGGCATCATCCATTCCAGTGCCAGATTACTAAACTAGAGAGGAACAGGAGATGTTCGCATGACATTCCAACAAATTATCGCCACTCTGTGCGTTATTTTTGCGTCTGTACCCAGCCACGCCCAGCGTGACTTTTCCACCTCCGACACAACCAAAGTGGTGATGCTGGGTACCGGCACGCCAAACCCCTCCCCACTTCAGTCTGGTTGCTCGGTAGCCATTGTGGTGAATGATATACCTTATATTGTCGATTTTGGCCCCGGATTAATTCGCCAGGCAGCGGCTGTCTCGACTGATTACGGGGGTGATTTGGAGGGGCTGAACATAAAAAACATCAAGCGCGCCTTCCTCACCCATCTGCATTCGGACCACACTACGGGCTACCCCGACCTGATTCTAACGCCCTGGGTAGTGGGCAGAGATGAGCCTCTGGAAGTCTATGGGCCAGAGGGAATCACGGCCATGACCGAAAATATACTGGATGCCTATGAGCAGGACATACACTACCGCCTGTATGGTTTAGAGCCGGCAAACAATCAGGGCTGGAGGGTAAACAGCCACGAAATTCTGGAAGAAGGCGTCGTTTACCAGGACGACAATGTCAAGGTTGAAGCATTTCCGGTGCCTCATGGTACCTGGCCAAATGCCTGGGGTTACCGCTTCACAACGCCGGACAAAATCATAGTCATCTCTGGCGATACTGCCCCCTCAGAGAATGTTTTTGAATATGCCAGAGGCGCAGATATTTTGATTCACGAAGTGTATTACAAAAAAGCTTACGACAAGAAAGACACTTTCTGGAAGAATTACCATGCTAAAAATCATACCTCCACCTACGAACTGGCGGATATAGCCAACGAAGCAAAACCCAAACTGGTGGTGCTGTACCACCTTTTGCGCTGGGGCGGAACAGACAGCGAGATACTGAATGAAATCTCGCAAAGTTACAAAGGCAAGGTGGTTGTCGCCAGAGATTTAGACATCTATTAGGGTGCTAATCAGAAGTCTACGTCAGGTAAAGTACATAGAGCACTATTTGGATATACGGAGATCACTATGAGCCAGAAAAACAGCGACATCATCCATTCCAGCGCCAGTATCGCCATGAACCTGTTCCGCAAGGGGCTGATGCACGGGGCAGGGTACAACACAGAACGTTTGAAGAAGCGGCCCCTGATCGCCATCGCCAACTCTCACTCCGAGATGACCACGGGCCACTCCCATCTCAATCGCCTTGCCGCAAAAGTTAAAGAGGGCATTATCGCCGCCGGTGGTGAGTGCGCGGAGTTCAATGTGCCCGCCCCCTGTGACGGCATCGCCATGGCCCACGACGGCATGCGCTATATACTGGCCCAACGCGACCTGATTGCCGACATGGTGGAAACCCATATGCGCTCCCAGCCCTTCGATGCCATGGTGATGATCGCCGGTTGCGACAAGATCAACCCCGCCATGATGATGGCCGCCGGCCGACTGGACATGCCCGCTATATATCTGGCCGGTGGACCCGGACAAATGGATATTCGCAACACCCAGGGCAATCGCAACTCCATCGACCACGGTGACTACAACGACGATGTGGGCCTGCTGATTAAATCTCTCACCTGCAGCACCTGCGGTGCCTGTGAAATTATGGGTACTGCCAATACCTTCCAGTGCCTGGCCGAGGCCCTGGGAATATGCCTGCCCGGCAGCTCCAATATTCCAGGCTGGCACGCCGACAAACTGGAAGCGGCCCGCGCCACCGGCGAGCGCATTGTCGAGATGTTCAACGAGGGGCTTAATTTTCGCCAGCTTGTTACCAAAGATTCCATCCAGAATGCCGTTACCATGGCCATGGCCATCGGTGCTTCAACCAACACCGTGCTACACCTGCCCGCCGTTGCCGAGGCAGCCGGTATAGACTTGCCCATCAGTGCTTTTGAGCAGGCAAGTGATATTCCCACACTGCTGGCCATCAGTCCCAACGGCCCCTGGGGTGTGCAGGACCTGTGGGCCGCCGGCGGCATGCCCGCGGTGATGCCAGTGATGCGCGAAGACCTCAATACCGCTTGTATGACTGCAATAGGTCACCCCCTGAGCCTGACGCTGGAATTTGCCCAGGTACAAAACCCGGCGGTTATTCCGCCGCGCGACAAGCCTTTCCGCCAAAATGCTGCCATCTCAATTTTACGCGGCAATATCGCACCGGACAGCTGCGTGATTAAACAGGCCGGGGTTAGCGAAGCGATGCTCACTTGTGGCGGCAGCGCCCGTTGCTTTGACTCGGAAGAGGTGGCACTCAAAGCTGTTTACGATGACCAGATCAAGGCGGGTGAAGTGCTGGTGTTACGCTACCAGGGGCCCAAGGGCAGCCCCGGCATGCCCGAGATGCTGGGTGTAACCATGGCGCTGAAGGAGAAAGGCCTGAAGGAAACCGCGCTGATCACCGACGGACGCTTTTCCGGCGCTACCTCCGGTCCCTGCGTGGGCCATATCTGCCCTGAGGCCAGCGACGGCGGCCTGATCGCCTTTATTGAAGATGGCGACCAAATAGAAATCGATATTCCCAATAATCGCATTCACCTGGATGTGAGCGACGAGGTGATCGAGCAGCGCAAACAGGGCTGGATGCCACTGGTAAAAGCCGTGCCCCATGGTTATATGCGCCGCTATCGCAAACACGTGCGGCCCGCCTGCGAAGGTGCGATTCTCGACTAATAAATTTACCTGACACTACTGAAGGGATACAACCATGAGCAATTCCATACTCGTCCTGAGCCGGCCCATGCCCGACACCTTTATCCAACTGATGGGATCACTGGGAGAAATTGTGGCCCGTGAAGGCGATGACTACCCCGAGGGCGCTTCTGTCTATATCACCACCCCCCTGGACACTACGGACAGCACCGTTATTAATGCCCTGCCCGACACCGTCAAACTGATCGCCAGCATGGGCGTGGGTACCGACCATATCGACCTGGATGCGGCAAAAGCCCGGGGCATTGTCGCCTCCAACACACCGGTTGTGACCGAGGACACCGCCGATCTCACCTGGGCATTGCTGCTGGCCACAATGCGCGGCCTCACCCGCAGCGAAAAACTGCTGCGCAGCGGTGACTGGGACGGCATGCTACCCATGGAGATGTCGGGCACACGAGTGCACGGCAAAACTCTGGGTATTATAGGCTTCGGTGCCATTGGACAGGCGGTGGCCCGCCGCGCAAAGGGCTTTGCCATGACCCTTCTCTACTGCGGCCCCAACCGCAAACCGGAAGCGGAGGAAGAACTGGGGGCACACTTTTGTGACTCGATGGAAGAGCTGGTGTCACAGGCCGATATAATATCGCTGCACTGTGCAATGAGTGCCAACACTCGCCACCTGATCAATGCTGATCTGCTGGCAAAGTTTAAACCCGGCTCAACCCTCATTAACACCGGTCGGGGTCCGCTTGTGGATGAGGCGGCTCTGGTCAAAGCTTTGCAAGAGGGGCAATTGGGTTCAGCTGGGCTGGATGTTTACGAGTTCGAACCAAAAGTGACAGAAGAATTACTGGAGCTGGACAATGTTACTCTACTGCCTCACCTTGGCAGTGCAACTAATGAGTGCCGTTTTGATGTGGTAATACGTCTGCATGAGAATATTCAGCAATTTCTGGAGTCTGGGCAGGCTAAGGATCCGGTGTAGATCGAATTAGGTCCTGATCACTAAACAGGTTCATTCCATTATTCTCCTGCGACAATATGTCGCATCGCGAGCGAGGCAACAGCACTATAGAATCTTGCGCAAATTAACAAAGCGAGAAAACTATAGTGAACTTCTCAAAGTCAGCTAGCGCTGTGGCAGTTGCCATGCTGGCAAGCTGCGCCGCAAGTGCCAATGATCCTTCAGTCGAAGAAATTATCATCACAGAACGTTTATTCAAGGACACGACACGTGTTAGCCCCACCTCGACGATTACGGCAGACGAGCTACAGGCCATCAACTTTGTTACCACAGAGGATGCAGTAGCTTACGAACCGAGCCTGGTGATTCGACGCCGTTTTGTCGGTGACCCTAACGGCACTATGGGTATTCGCGGCTCCGGAATGTTTCAAACTGCACGCAGCATGGT